>JAFSTX010000061.1 GCA_017445585.1 Lachnospiraceae bacterium | reverse complement strand
TATCCAACTCGCCCCTGAGATCGATGCAGTCGCCTGCGCGGTCCAGGGTATATTCCCAGCGAGAGACCTTATATTGTGCGGAAAGTGTCTCAGTAATGGAAGCGGTCGTCGTTTCGGCATCATCCGAACTGTGCGTAATCTCGAGATAAATCTCGGGATTGTCGGGGTTATCCCAGACCGAGATGAACCGTTCACAGTCCGCTTCACTGTGTCGTACGAAATTCTCGTAGTCGTAGCCCATCTCAAAGCCAAGCGCGTCGTTCCGGATCGCCTCATAATGAACGGTCTGTTCCATTCCTTCGAGTGGGACAGTTCCCTCAAAGTGCTCTCCGGGCTGCAGAGCCAAATTGGATTCCGCCGCTGTGGCGGGAGCAGATTCGGAGGCGTCAGCTGCGGCAACCGTTCCATCCGCTGCCTCCGTGCAGATCCGTGCCGTTCCTGTGATTTTGCTCTGCGCGATCACTTCGACCGTGTATTCGCCGGGTTTGGCGGTAAAGACTGCGCTGTCCCCACCGCTGACAGACGTTTCATAGGCAGGTTCTTCGGGAAAATCGTCTGAGCCCAGTACGCCTGCCATGAAGCGAAGGGAGAGCTTTCCGCCCTTATCCATACCGGCAGCATCTATTACGACCTGCTCGTTTTCGCCTACGGTAAGATAACCAAGGCCCATGCTGTCTTTGGGATCGCGGTCTGCAGTGATGCTGATGCTGTTATCTTCATTTGTACTCACGCCGAATACGGGCTTTTGTCCGCAGGCAGAAAGCAGGAGAACCATGGCAAGGATCATCAGGGGCAGGCTTTTCTTCATTCTTTTCATCATCATATCATCTGTCCTATTCACATCCGTAAGTCCCATAATTTATTTTTAAGTTATCTATAAAACAATTCCGCTATGTGAATGAGTCATCCTCTCGATCGGCGTGTATCTGACTTATCTCCTCGAGGGAGCATCACAGTACCCTGCGTGCGGGGGCATCTCACCCCATTCCACATTGAACGCCCTATTACCGGGCATACCGACCGAAACTATTCTGTTCATTACTTTAACCTAAAAAAGATGAAGCTAATAGAATTGTAAAGGCGCTCTATTAATAATAATATCATTAATATCGTAGCCGCCCCATCGTCACCAGATGCAGCAGCTCATCCTTGCTGGCCTCATGGACGCACCAGTCGCTGAAACGGTTTAGGTTGAAGATGATGATGTCCGTGCCGTAGAGCGTGTCAAAGCGGTTGACCGCCGCCCGAATATGCTGAATATCCTCTTTCGTATATCGCTTGTCCAGAGAGTCGGGAAGAATTGCAATCAGCGTCTGACTGTCGATCTGCACGCAGTAATTCAGCTTGAGGGCATATCCGTCCTTGAACCGAAACGGAACGTCAGTTTTGAGCTCCGTGCTGCTGGGATAGCGGTATGGGATCAGGTATTCCTTCGTGCTCATCTCCAGATATCGGAAGCAGCTTCTGTAAAACGCCGGCAGCGCCAGCTTCTCGTCGATCACGTCCACGACTTTTCGCAGAAGTCCGTCCGGGTCCGCAATCTGCTGGGAACGCCGCCGGTATACGAGCAGACACCACGCAGCGATATAGCTGTTCGTCAGATGGTAAGTCACCGGCTTCTTATCCCTCAGCATCTCCGTCCGCACCAGCCGCGCGTGGATCAACGCGCGGAGATAGGTCTGGCATTTGTTGTTCGGGTAGCCCGCGTCCTGCGCGAT
>JAFSTX010000060.1 GCA_017445585.1 Lachnospiraceae bacterium | reverse complement strand
CATCAGAGAGTTTGTTGACAAGATATACATTTACAAAGCAGAACGTATAGGCGGCAAAAAGGTACAGCACATAAAGATACTTTGGAACTGTATCGGAGAATTCATACCGCCGGCAAAGGAAAAAACGGCGTAGCCACTCCTGCATGACTACGCCGATATTTTCAGGGATAGAAAATCCCTATGTGGAACCGCCTTTCGGCCGCCCCGTGTGCCTGCGGTTACGGGAGTTCCATATCCTCCAGATCAAATCCCTCACCGACGACACTTTCCGTTATTACCCCTCCTGAGATGATATCTGTCACTGTCTCAGTCTCAGGGGTCAGATACTTTGCTTTCATAATTCAGATTATCCCTTTTAATTAAAAGATACATTCGGCAGACTTGTACTGTCCGTGGACCAGTACTCGTCTACATAGACATAGTCACCGGCGGCGGCGTCTGACAGGTAGAACATCATACCGCGGACGACGTCCAGCGAGAAGCTGTCGTCCGTGTCGAAGTCACTGTAATCGACTCCGATAAAGCCCTTGTAGCCACTCGGGATCCTGATCCGGCCCTGGCTGTCATATCCGTCATACGAGATCGCGAGCTTCACATCGGAACCGTCCCAGAGGTACATCTGCGAACCGGGATTGTACTTGGCCAGCTTCCAGTCACCGTAGTAGAGTCTCAGCTCCAGAGGAGTCTCCTTGTTCAGGTGGGAGGTATCGATCCAGAACCAGAACCTGCTCGTGCCGGACATATTCGTGCTGTATCCGCTGCCGTCCATACGAATCCCGATGTGAGAATTCCAGGCAGGCGTATTTACCGTGTACTTGATCGCAGCGCTGCCGTTAAAGCCGGCTCCGGCGACCTTTTCCGCGGATACCGCATCACCTGCACTCCACCAGTTTGTCAGGGCGTTCTCGTTGTTGGGATAAGCCGCATCGAGCGAGCTGTTCTCCATATCCATAGCATGGATCTGCACCTTTGCGGGGGCGGTATAACTCACACCGGGCAGGACGCCGTTCTCCGTGGCCCAGATCTCATCGACATAAAGCGTATCGCCGGAAGAGGCGTTGGTAAACTGGATATAGAATCCGTTCACCCTTGAAGGGCTGAAGTCAGCCATGTCGTGGTTGTCTCCGCTCTTTTCAAACATGGATGAATAAGGGATACCTACAAAGCCGGTGTAGTTCTTCGGCAGGGTGATCCTGCCTATCGTAGCGCCGTTATAAGCGACGACCGACTGTCCCTCGGATACGAGTCCGCCGTTCCAGAGATAGAAAGGCGTACCGATCTTCATCATTACGTAGTTGTAATCGCTGGCGTACAGGCGGGGCTCCAGAGTTATCTCCTTGCCGGTCCCGGATCCGTCGATCCAGAACCAGTAGGTATCGGTATCGGTAAGATTGGTCGTATAGTCGCTGATATTGTCAGTGCGCATGACCATACCGGAGCGCCAGCTGTTGGTATTGACGGTATACTGTATAGCGGAGGTTCCGTTAAAGCCCTTGCCGGCAACCTTTGACAAAGTGGTCTCGTTCGCATCGAGCCAGGGACTGTAGACCTTCTCGTACTCGGGAGTGGCATCAAGCGCTGACGACTCCATATCCATGACATGGATGAGTTTGTCTTCGCTGGCGGCAGGGAAGGTCACGTCGGGCAGCAGTCCGGTCTCGGTAGCCCAGAACTCATCGATGTAGAGGACCTCACCCGCATTGGGATTGGGAATGTCAAAGCGGATACCCTTTATATCGGCAATGCTGTAGACATTGTCCGAACCGTCCTCAGCCTCGTTATAGAATGCTGAGTAAGGAATGCCTATGAAGCCCACATAGCCCTGAGGCAGCGGCACACGGCCCTTTATATGGTTCCATGCGTCGACGGTAGTCGATGAGGTGACCGCTCCGCCGTTCCACAGATAGAAGGTCTCGCCGATCTTGAGGTTGTAATCCTTCCAGGAAGTGCTGTAGAGCTGGAGCTCCAGATTCATCTGTCTGCTGATACCGGAGGCATCGAGCCACATCCAGAAGATATCCGATCCTGTCAGATCGGTAGGGTAGGCATTGATCTTGTCCATACGGATCCTGACGATCTTCTCATCTGCGGCAAGCATCTTGTACTCGATGGCCGCAGAGCCGTTGAAGCCCTTGCCGGCAGCCTTTGTCAGCGTTACGGAAGTCCCCTCTCCGCCCCACGGATACTGGAGCATCTCGCCCGTAGGATTATCCAGAGCGGCGTCCTCCATATCCATTACATGGATCCTGACTGGATCCTTCTGGAATACCACATCGGGGAGCACTCCCGCGCTCGTAGCCCAGAACTCGTCGATATACAGAGTCTCGCCGGCATTGGGATTCGGCAGGGAGAAGTACATACCCTTGATATCGGAGATCTGATATGCGGTCTCATTATAGGCTGATCCGCCGCCTTCATAGAAGGAACTGAAAGGAATACCGATAAAGCCCTTGAAATTCTGTGCCAGGGACAGGCGTCCGAAGGTCTGTCCGCCCCATGCCTCCACGGTGGCGGCCGTAGTAACTTCTCCGCCTGACCACAGGTAGTATTCCTTGTTCAGCTGAAGCCTGTGCATCTTCCAGTCGGTGCTGTAGAGCTGCGGCTCAAGCTTGATCGCTCTGGATATACCCGTGGTATCGATCCAGAACCAGAAGACGTCCGTTCCGGTCAGATCGGTAGGATACTCGGCGATATTGTCCATACGGATAAAGATAGGCTTTTCGGCAGTACCGAGCAGCTTGTACTCGATGGCCGCGGAGCCGTTGAAGCCCTTGCCGGCAGCCTTTGCCAGACCAAGCTGAGGATCGCCGGGATTATCGGTATTGCCCCATGCGTAATGGACCTTATTATATACGGGAACACTGTCGAGCTCTGCGCTCTCCATATCCATCACATGGATCCTGACGGGATCTGGATGACTTGCGGCATAAGCCTCTGCGGCGGTGCCGTAGATATACATGGCTCTGACCAGATCACCGATCTCGGCTGAATCCTTCTTGTTTACGAGATAGGTATTGATACTGTATTTCACGGTATGCTGGAGATTAGCCGCATCGACTGCTCCCGCATAGAGTCTGGCGGTGATCACCTCATCGAACTGCTTCGGAGCGAACTCATCCAGAGAGATCACATATTCGGTTCCGTTCTTAACTATGGCTTCGTCAGTCGCCTCATTTGCCAGTGCGAAAGTGCGGTCGATGCTGTCGGAAGTGACCACGACACTTGCTCCCTCCAGGTCGGATCCCACAATGCGCAGGCAGATGGCCGCCTTGTTTTTGATCCTGAGGAAGACTGCCTTTATCGCTGCGGCAGCGCCTTCCGTGCGGACAGAAAGCTCATCGGTGGGAATCGCTCCTGCGGGCTCGCCTGCAGTGGCGACAGCCGTCTGTACCCAGTCGGCCTTATTTGCGAGATCGGAAGTATTCCATCCGGTGTAGGCCTGACACTTCGCACCGAAATCCAGCATCCTCGCCATAAAGGCATTCAGATCCGCATCATCGGGAGAAGCGGTATGCAGCTGATCGCAGTACGAAGCGATGCTGACGCCGTCGGTGATCTCGGCAAGCACGCTCTCCGCTCCGCCGGCCTCGATGCCGATCACCTTGCCGGTGATGGGATCGCTCATCCTCTGGGAGTAGATATCCTTATAGTCAAACACAAACTGTCCGGCGCTGTTCTTCGTCCCGCTGATCTCTGCGGGATCGGAAGATCCGAGCGCGGCACGAAGCACTATGCTTTCGTAGTTTGCCTCGGTTGCCGAATCGATATCGGCGATAAACCTGGCGGTTATGGTATCTGCCACAAGCGCCTGCATGGACAGTGCCGGCTCAGCCGCCTCGGCTCTGCTCTGCACTGCTGTGAATACAGAGAGGACCATGGCAGCAGCCAGTACGAAGCCCAGCATCTTTCTGATCGTTTTCTTCATAACTGCATTTCTCCTTTGCTGCTGTATATTAATCAAGTGTCAGTTATTGAAAGTCACATCCGGGAACTGCCCGGTCTCCGTAGCCCAGAACTCATCAATGTACAGGGCTTCACCGGCGACAGGGTTAGGCAGGTCAAAACGTATGCCCTTGATATCGTCTATGCTCCACGCATTGTCGCTGCCGTCCTCGGCTTTTTCATAAAACGCGGAGAACGGAACACCGATAAAGCCCACGAAGTTCTGAGGCAGCGGCGTACGTCCCTTGATACCGTTCCACGCATCGACGGTGATCGCCTCGGCAACGCTCGCTCCGCCTTCCCAAAGATAGAATGTCTCACCGATCTTAAGATCGTAATCTTTCCAGGAAGTGCTGTAGAGCTGGAGCTCCAGATTGAGCGCTCTGTTGACTCCGGTGGTATCGATCCAGAGCCAGAAGATATCGGCTCCGGTCAGATCCGTAGGGTATGCAGCGATCTGGTCCATGCGGATCCTGACGATCTTTTCCTGAGTCGTAAGCATCTTGTATTCGATGGCCGCCGAGCCATTAAAACCCTTGCCGGCGACCTTGGACAGAGTGACGTCGGTCCCCCCTCCGCCCCATGGATACTGGAGCATCTCGCCCGTAGGATTATTTAAGGCTGCGTTCTCCATATCCATGACATGAATACGGACGGACCCCTCAGGCTGCTCGGGCTCGGGATCGATCGTCACGTTCGGGAGCTGACCTGCCTCGGTCGCCCAGAACTCGTCAAAGCAGATCGTCTCGCTTACCTTGGGATTAGGCAGATTAAAGAGCATGCCCTTGATATCGTCGATTGCGAAGTCGGTCTCGGCATAGCTGTCTCCGCCGCCCTTGTAGAAGGCATCAAAAGGAATTCCGACAAAGCCTTTGAACTTCGCGGGCAGTGACAGGCGTCCGAAGGATTGTCCGGACCATGCCTCCACCGTAACGGCAGTGACGGGATCCCCGCCGGTCCAGGTAAAGTATTCTTTGCCGATCTGAAGCTTATGATACTTCCAGTCGGTGCTCAGAAGCCTGGGCTCCAGCTTGAAATCCCTGTTTATTCCGGACGCATCCATCCAGAACCAGAAGACATCCGTGCCGGACAGGTCCGTAGGATACTCGTCGATCGCATCCATACGGATGGTGACGGGCTTCTCGGTGGTGGAAAGGAGCTCGTACTCTATGGCAGCCGAGCCATTGAGGCCCTTGCCTTCAACCTTTGCCAGACTGATGCCGGAGTCGACGGGCGATGAGCTGCTGCCCCACGAAAAGTATACTTTCTCATACTCGGGAGTATTGTCCAGAACCTTGCTCTCCATATCCATCACCTGGATCCTGAGCGGCTCGGGTGCGATCTCGACGTCAGGCAAGCTGTCGATGTCTGTCGCCCAGAAATCATCTATATAGGCAGTTGAACCTTTGGAGACGTTGGGGATGTAGACATGCAATCCACGCAGGCAGGATCTGTCAAATCTTGTCCCATCGGACTTCATGCCGGTATTCTCATTAAACGATGCGTAGGGCAGACCCACGAAACCCTTATATCTCTCGGGCATAGGCATGCGGCCGTAATCTCCTCCGCCGTCCCATGCATGGACAGTCTTTGAGGTAACGACATCTCCCCCGCTCCAGAGATAGAAATCCGCGTCTTCCTTCATGTAGAGATCGTTATAATCATAATTGATCAGATATGTTTCAAGCTTGACCGTGCCGCCGATCGAAGACAGATCGATCCAGAACCAGAAGATGTGGGTACCGGACAGATCGGTGGTGTGCTCCGGGATCACATCCCAGCGGATATTAAAGAGGGTCGCCCAGCCGGGATTGCTCTGCGTGTAGCGGATGGCCGAGGTGCCGTTCAGGCCCTTAGCCGCTGCCTTTTCCACGATGAGATCGCCTTCCTCGATCTTATCCTTATAGGGGATCTGAAGCATCTCGTCGGTAGGATCGTCAAGTGCGGCCTCTTCCATATCCATGACATGAATCACGACAGGCTTCTGCTCCGCCGGTTCGTCCGGTCCGGTGCTCTCCGAGACGATAGCCTTTGCCACTTCGTCAGGTATACGGCCGGTACCGCCCAGTATGAGTATATTGCCTATGGTATTCTCATCAGCATACGCGGATGCGAGCGCGTATACGTTCGCACCTGTATTCGTAAGGATAAGCGGAGAACCGAGGGCATACGCCAGCGAGCCGCCGGTCAGTCCGTCGGGGAAGGCCTCTCCTGTCGCGACCGTCACTGCTGACGGAGCAGTAAAGAACTGCTTTGCGATATTTACCGAAGTCTCGTATCGGGTCTTGCCTCCGATACGCGTGACCTCAGCTCCGCTCTTAAGCGAGCTGAAGATGCCTTCGTATTCGGCGGGTACGCTGCCTGTGCCTCCGAGGATAACGAACTTATCAAATGAACTGCCGCTGACAAAAGCGCTCTGCTCTGCTGTCAGGGCCTTGCGGTCCTTGTCCACGAGCAGGATGGGTTTTCCGAGCGCTGACGCTGAAAGCGCATCTGCGTAGTTGCCGCCGTTGCTGATCAGGAGCGTGCTCTCTCCGTCCGTCCCTGCCTCGGCAAGGATACTGAGGTTCGTCTCGAAACGGCTCTTGCCTGAAAGTCTCCTGACATTCGAAGCAACGGATCTGAGCAGGGTCTCGGTAGATTCCGGCACGGCGCCGGTGCCGCCGAGGATATAGACCTGTCCGCCCTCGGCCAGACTCGATCCGATAAACTCCGCCACTTTGTCCTGTCCGCTGCCCGTGGCGCCGACTATGATGATCGGAGCCTGCCTTTTGGCAGCCAGAAACGACGCGGCGAGCGCATCGGGAAATTTGTCGCCGCAGGCTACTATGATAGTGTCAAAACGGCTCACGTTAAGAGCAGTTTTGAGCTTTTCTGCGGTTTGCAGGGCGGTCTCATATCTGGTCTTTCCGCTCGAACGGACCATATTTGAAGAACTGAAGAATCTCTGCGTATTCGCAGCAGTATCGATGGCCTCCCCGCTGTCAGCCGCCGCAGTGAGAGCGCCGGCAAACAGTGAAATGACCATCGACAAGAGAAGCATGACAGCCATTAGCTTTTTTCTGAACATCTTATGCCTCCTGTCTGAAGGGGATACTGCCCCAATGTGTTTATAAAATTATTTTAGAAAACCTGCTTCTGATTGTAAATTTCAAATTATTTGCATTATCGGAAGAGAATAAAAAACAGGACGCGGCGCGTCCTGTCAGATACCTTAAAACCACAGCAGCCTCTCTCACTTTTCCCAGCGGCCCGCGGCTCCGCAAGGCAGTACAAGATCCCTGCCTTCTATCGGAAGTCCTACCTCTCCCGCGTTGACTCTGCCGCCAAAGCGTCTGCCCACCGTGAGCGAGAGCATATATGACAGCACTCCGGGCTGAAGTCCTGTGGTATATGAATTAATCAGAAAGAAAAGCGGATCGTCCGAGAGCAGTGCAGTGCACTTGTTCACGAGATCAAATACCGCATCCTCTATCTTCCATATTTCGCCCTTTGGACCGCGCCCGTATGACGGCGGATCCATGATGATCCCGTCGTAACGGCTGCCGCGGCGCATCTCACGCTCCACGAACTTCATGCAGTCATCCACGAGCCAGCGGATATGCGCCTCTCCAAGGCCGCTCCTCTCCGCGTTCTCACGTGCCCAGCCGACCATACCGCGGCTCGCGTCCACGTGCGTCACCGCGGCTCCCGCAGCCGCAGCCGCCAGAGTCGCTCCTCCCGTATACGCAAAGAGATTAAGCACGCGCGGGGCCTCGCCGCGCTGGGGATCCGAAGCGGCCCCGGAGATGATCCGCGAGAACCACTCCCAGTTCACTGCCTGCTCCGGAAAGAGCCCCGTATGCTTGAAGCTGAATGGCTTGAGCGCAAAGGTAAGCCTCCTGCCCGCGCCTTTCAGATCGTAATGAATATCCCACTGCTCGGGCAGATCAAAAAACTCCCACTGTCCTCCGCCTTTGCTGCTGCGGTGGTAGTGCGCGTTCGGGTGCTTCCATGCGCTGTTTTTGCGCTCTCCCGTCCAGATCACCTGCGGATCGGGACGCACGAGCGTATAGTCTCCCCAGCGCTCCAGTTTCTCGCCGGAGTCGGTCTCCAGCACCGCGTATTCCTTCCAGCCGTCTGCCTGCCACATGATCTGCTCCTTCGCTTACTGCGCGTTCGGATCGGGGATCTCGCTCCAGCAGCCCGGGTCAAAGACATTGTCCCTGACCACGTACCACTTGCCGTCCTCCGTATCGAACCTGTTGCCGTGATGGTTTCTCGTATCCCAGTTGCCTGTGGACGTCACTATCATATCTTCGCTGAATTTCTCTCTTCCGTCAAGCGGATGCCCGGAAAAAGGATTAACCGGATCCGCGACCACTCCCTCCGCAGCCAGCGCCGCGACGTCCCCTATCGTCATAAAACTCTCATCCACGGAGAAATCCCGGGCTCCGAAATCCTTAACCATGAGCAGGGGATTATAATACTCTATGTCGATCCCCTCGATGCCCGAATCGCCCAGATCGCCGAGAGGCCAGCCGTGGTCCGAGACCATAATGATGCGGGTATTGTTCCAGACTCCCTGCTCCCTAAGATAACCGAACCAGTCCGCCAGCTTCAGGAAGGCCGCCATATTCACCATATACGTCTCCTCGCGCCCGGTATCCTCGCTCCCGGTAACGGAGAGCTGCGGGGTATAGTCGGGCCGGCTGAGCATAATGGGACTGTGGGTGGTGCTGTTCTGCATCATCAGGAATGTGTCTCCGTTCTCCTCTATCGCGGTCAGTCCGTCCAGTCTCTCCAGTATGGAATACCAGTTAAAGAATGCCCAGTTGGTGATGACTCCCGCGGATGTCGAGAGGTACTTTCCCTCCTCATAGATCCGTCCTCCCGCGGCGAGCGGCGCGCAGCGGAAAATGCTGTAATATATGAAATTCCGCTTCTGCACGGTCGTATAGTAACCGCCGAACTCATTTACGTAGTCACCGGCATATCTGCCTTCCAGAATGTATCCGGTGACGTTCTCATAGTCATCGTAGATGCTTACGTCAGCTACCCAGTCATAGCTGCCTGTATAAGGCGGGTCTGTGACCGTGACCGCAAAGTCCTCCCTGTCAAATAGCGCCGGAAGGACGGAAAGCGCCTCGTTATGCTTGTCCATCAGGCTCTCGTCCGCGCGGGCGTTCACCTTGTGAGGCATATATTCGTATCCTCCGAAGAGCGCGGGCGCCGAAGTGTTTGTATTATGCGAAAAAGCAAGCGTATTCGGATAGTAGGTAAAGCCCGCGAGCGCTTTTGCGACCTCCGGTTTCTCATCCATGATCTCAGGCACGTAGCAGCTGATCGCCCGGTCAAGCATCAGCAGTACGACGTTCCTGCCGTTTCTGCTCATTGGGATGATCGGTCTGGTCTCTTCGGATACGGCGCCCGTCCGCTTCCGTCCCGTGACGTCACTGACCTCGGCGGAGATCCTGACGCTCTGATATATACTGAGCGCGGCGCCCGCCATGACCAGAACTACAAGGACAGCCCGTACGGCCTTTTTCCATCTGTGCAGCATAAAGGCCATGCACGCGGAGAGCGCGGCAAGCGAACCCAGGTTGATGAGCTTCATCATCCGCCCCGGACGCGGCGTAACGTCATATTTCAGGCAGCTCGATATATAACCGTAGTCATTAGTAAAGACGAGAAAATCCACCAGTCCTATCCCTATCAGCAGCCAGATGCAGTAAGTGAAGATATTCCTCATACGGACGTCCGAGAGGTAATAGAATATCGACAGCCACAGCACGAAAAAGCCCGCGGCCACCGTCAGAGTGCTCAGCACGAAAAGCAGCGGCGTGCTGCCGTCGTACATGAATTCAGCCGGCGAAGCGGATATGACCGACAGCGGTATCACGGCGCCTGTAAGGATTGCCAGAAAAACCGCCCCGAGCATGAAGATCCTGTTCCCGACCGGTTCCGGATCGGGTCTTTTTTTACTGCGGCGAGGCCCGGCAAGCTTCATCACAACGTTCTTTGCCAGAGAAAAAAGGTTATTCAGAGTCCAGTAAAAAACGAGGCCGCTCGGACTGCCGTAGAGCAGCACGAGAAATACGAGTGCCATGGCATAAAGCTGGAGTTTGTCCCTGAGCGGGAAGCCTCTCGTATAGATGGCGCCGGAGATCATATTGACCGCGGTCATCAGGATGGGCAGCAGATTCAGCTGCAGCGAACCGATGCGGATCAGCGCGTCGGGAGCGCCGAGATCGTGAAGAAAAAGAAACGAAGCCCCGCGCAGCATGGCCAGGTTGCTGAGGAAATGATACGCAGCCATGAAAAAAGGAATCTGCAGCAGCAGGGAGAACGAGCCCTTTACCGCATATATCGGTTTATATCCCTGCTGACGGTAGTAGGCGGACTGCATCATGTAGCGCTCATCGCCCCTGAACGTATGGCGGATATGGCGCAGCCATGGCTCCATCTGACGCTGTTTTTCCCTCTCCTGCTCCTGCATGGCGTCGGACTTTTTGTACAGCGGAAGCACCAGCAGGTTCACCACGAGGCTCACGCCGATGATGGCGGCGCCGGGAGTATCGAAGATGCCGTACATCACGCGGAATATCAGCTCCACGACAAGCTCTATAGGCATTATGAATATATTATAGAGGATCTCTCCTGTTACACCCACTTGTTCACTCCGCATTAGGATCGGGGACTTCCTGCCAGCAGTTCGGATCAAAGACGTTGTCCCTGACCACAAACCACCTGCCGTCTTCCGTATCGAATTTTTCGCCGTGGTGATTCTGTACGTCCCAGTTTCCCGTGGTCGTCACATACATATCTTCCGTGAATTTGGCTTCATTGCTGATCGGCTTGCCGGAATAGGGATTCACGGGATCTTCGATCACACCTTCTACCGCCATGGAAGCCACGTCGCCGATAGTCATAAACGTATCGTCCGTAGTGAACTCCTTCGCGCCGAAATCCTTCATCATCAGGATCGGATTATAGTACTCTATGTCGAGCTTGGGGATTCCCGAGCTGCCCAGATCGCCGAGATCACGGCCGTGATCGGATACTATGATGATCCTGGTATTATCCCAGACGCCCTGCTCCCGCATAAATTCGAACCAGTCCGCAAGCTTCATAAATGCGGCCATATTCACCATGTAGTGCGGTTCTCTCGTAAGCTCGATACCCTTTGTGATATAGGGATTAGGCTCATAATCAGGCACACTCAGATACACGGGTTCGTGGGTGATGCTGTTCTGCATCGTGAGGAAGGTGTCGCCTTCTTCGCGTATATCTGTCAGTTCACTCAGGATCTGCATGACAGAATACGAATTGAAGAAGGCCCAGTTCATATTGATGCCTGCGGTCGTCGTCAGATAATTGCCATTATCGTATATTCTGCCTCCGGCAAGAAGCGGCGCACAGCGGAATATGCTGTAATAGACGAAATTGCGCTTCTGAACGTCCTGATAATAATCAGAAAACATCTCGAAATAGCTCTTGGTATATTTGCGCTCAAGTGCGATGCCGGTAACGTTCTCAAACCTGTTGAAATAACTCATATCGGGGACCCATTCATAGTTCCCGGCATACGGCAGATCAGCAGCCGTAACGGTAAAGCCGTCCCCTCCAAAGATCCTCGGCAGCACGGAGAGCGCTTCGTTCTGCTTTGACTTCAGGCTCTCTCCGGTACGGGCGTTGATCTTGTCAGGCGTGTATTCGTACCCTCCGAAGAGTGCGGGCGTGGATGTATTCGTATTATGCGAAAAAGCCAGCGCATTAGGATAATAGGTGAAGCCCTCAAGCGCCGCGGCGATCTCCGGTTTTTCCTTCATGATATCCGGCAGGTAGCAACTGATGGCGCGGTCGAGCATCAGGACGATGACGTTGCGCCCTTTTTTGCTCATCGGGATCACAGGCTTGATTTGTTCAGTCTCCACCGGAGTCATGAGTTCTCTGGCCTCGTTCACCTCGCGCGTGACACCTATGCCCTGGTAGACGCATGTCCCGGCGCCGGCCACGATCAGTACGATCAGAACGGCCCGGACGGCTCGGCTCCATTTTTTCAGTACAAAGGCAAAGACAAGGCAGACCGCGATCAGCACGCCGAGATTCATAAACCGCAGCGGCATTCCCGGCATCGGCGTCTCGTCGTATTTCAGATAGCTCGAGATGAAACCGTAATTATTAGTAAAGAAAAGAAAATCTGTCAGTCCTATCCCGATCAGCAGCCACAGACTGTAGCTGAAAAAGTTTCTCATACGGACTCCCGAAAGATAATAGAATATTGAGAGCCAGAGTATGAAGAAGCCTCCTGTCACCGTGACTGAATTCAGTACGATAAGCAGCGGTGATTCGGTATCGAGCATAAACTCCGTAGGTGAGGACGAGATAACGGCCATCGGAATAACGGCTCCCGTCAGTACCGTCAGAAAGACAGCTCCGAGTATGAAAACCCTGCGGTCCACGGGCGCAGGATCCGGCCTTTTTGCACGGTGACGGGGCTTTACCAGCTTCATCACGACGTTCTTGCCCAGGGAGAAGAGATTGTTCAGAGTCCAGTAGAATACGAGGCCGCTCGGACTGTCATAGAGCAGCACGAGAAAGACCAGAGCCATCGCATAGAGCTGGAGCTTATCCTTAAGCGGAAAGCCACTCGTATAGATAGCTCCGGAGATCATATTGATCGCCGTCATGAGTATCGGAAGGAGGTTCAGTTTCAGTGAACCGACACGGATCAGCGCGTCGGGAGAACCCAGGTCTTTAAGAAAAAGAAAGCTTGCTCCGTGCAGCAGCACGAGGTGGCTCAGGAAATGATATGCCGCCATAAAGAAGGGAATCTGAAGCAGGAGCGAGAACGAGCCCTTAACCGCATAGACGGGTTTGTAACCCTGCTGACGGTAATAGGCGGACTGCATCATGTAGCGCTCGTCACCCTTGAAGGTATGGCGGATATGACGGAGCCATGGTTCCATCTGTTTCTGCTTCTCCCGCTCCTTTTCCTGCATCGCGTCGGATTTTTTGTAAAGAGGCAGGACCAGGAGATTCACTACGAGGCTCACTCCGATGATGGCGATGCCCGGGGCGCCGAAGATATCGTACATCACGCGGAAGATCAGCTCCACGATAAGTTCGATCGGCATTATGAATATATTATACAGAATGTCACCTATCATCGTCTTTGCTCTCCCCGGCACACTGAGTATCGGCATTAGCGCCGGAAGTGCCTTCTGTCATATAGTCCACCGTCTCCACGGCAGCCTTGCCCTCGTTCTGCCAGACCGTTTCGCGTACCTTCTCGCGCCCGGCTCTGTACACGTCGCTTTCGAGCACCTCGTCGATGCACGCCTTCATGTTCGCAAAGTCGGCCGGATCAAGGCGCTTTCCGAGGTCCTTAAGTATATCGATATGCCAGACGGGGCCGTCGATCCATGCGGCGTCGTATGGCGCTTTGTCAAATGAAGTATCCGCGTACATCAGCGGCCTGTCAAAGATCAGGCAGTAGTCGAACATGATGCCCGAATAATCGGTGATCATGATATCGGACCTTCTGAGAACGTCGAAGTTGTCATTGTCGAAATTCCATGAGAAATGCTCTCCGTCCGGGAAATAGCGCATCAGCTCCGCGAGGAGCTCCGGATCGGAAGTCTTCATCTGGGGATGAGGACGGACGATTATATCATAGTCTGTCGCTATAAGCGCATTCAGGATATCCGCGCCGAAGCGATTCAGAATGGAGCTGACGCCCCACGACGGGGCCAGCAGTACGGTGCGGGAGACGCCGGATGCGGCAGATGCGTTTCCGGCTGAAGCTGCGGCAGATGCGTTTCCGGATGCGGATTTCCCCGTACCCTCGGCCTCTGCTCTCGCCTTCATGCCGTCAAGGTATGTGGAGCCCACCACATGGAGCTTCTTTGCCGGCAGGCCTCTCAGCTCCTCCAGCTTCCTGATATAGTCTCCCTGGAATTCTCCCGAGAGCAGTATATCGTCGTAGTAATCCATTCCGAACATGCGATATCCCGTGGCCTCCGTCACGTCATGGAATATATGTATGTATCTATCCACGTTTTTGGAGCGCTTCCACTGATAGACGTCCAGACCAGGGGTCGTAGAGAGCACGGTACCGGCACGCAGGATATTGAGGCGGGCAAAACCTTTGCTCCCCTCGCCGATGAATTCGGCCGTGATATATTTGTAATCCTGCTCAAAAACGGGATCGTCCTGACTCTGGGTATAGTATGTGAGCGGGATCTGCCTGCGCTCGAATTCGTCGCAGATCGGTCCGAATACGTTCCAGTAACGCTTGCTGTCGCTGTAGATCACATACGGTATCTTTGTACTGCTCACATCCTGTACGCGTCCGCCCGTAAGTCTGGCCTTAAGCTTGATAAAAAGGCCCTTCATAGCATAGATCAAAGTCGCAGCTATACCGATGACTATGGTCACGAGCATACTTCCCGTACCCGGGTCGATGTATGCCGATAAATGGCTGAAAAACAATACTATTTCCTCCCAAAGCAGAGCTGTTTCTTCAGTCTGCTTTTAACCTTTCCAAACAGATGTCTGACTGTGTAGACCGGACCGTTTTCCCGAAGGCAGATCATCAGGCGTCTACCCGCGCCAAGTCCTGTGCTTCCGTTCTCCTGCGGATGCTCCAGAAAACGCGAAAAGCTCTCTGCATCATACTCCCTGAGGCGCAGCAGTGCGGAAAACTCGCCGCGGTTGTAATAGTACTTCCTGCCCCCAGTGGAAAGCTCCAGTTCCCTCAGACCCTTTTCCTTCATCAGGGCAAAAGCCCGCTCGTAGGCCGCGCCATGCATGGTCCGAAGCTGCCAAAGCGTGAAATTGAGCGCCCAGTTGCGGAACGAGCGTCGGTATGTACGGTAGAGGCCTTCCCGCAGAAGACCCTTTTTCAGCTCGGCAAGTCCCAGGTAGAAGCAGTCCCAGCTTTTGTCGCGGTTCCTGGAGATCGACGTCGATACCGATACCCTCTGATGGATCAGACACTCATCCAGCGTGATTATCCGATCCGAGAGCGCTTCGGCCATATATACGAAGTACATATCGTTCGTCGAACGCAGCTCCTGATAGCGCAGGCCGTACTTCTCCACCATGCTTCTGCGGTAGAGCTTGTCCCAGGGCCAGCCGTTGAACATCTGGAAGATGTACGGCGCGTAGCTCTCGTCATGCGGATCGAAAGCCTCTCCGGGCGTGAAGTACTCACGCCTGAACGACCATGTACATGGGCGGCGCTCTCCGGTCTCATTGTCAAAGAGATCCGCCGCAAAAACGCACAGATCCGAGTCCGAATCCGCCGCCGCACGGTAAGCCTTTTCCAGCATATCGATCTCGTAGATATCGTCTGCATCGAGAAAAGAAAGATACTCCCCCGACGCAGCAGCCAGGCCCGTATTTCTCGCATTGCCCGCGCCTGCGTTAGGCTGATCGATCACCTTGAGACGCGTATCTGCGGCCTCGTACCCGCGCAGGATCTCCAGAGACGAGTCCGACGAGCCGTCGTTCACCGCGATGACTTCTATCTCCCGCAGAGTCTGCGAGAGAAGAGAGCCCAGGCAGTCGTCCAGAAACGCCGCGGCGTTGTAGACGGGTATTATGACCGAAACCTTGATATCACTCATCTCTGTTCTTTCCTAAGCCTGATATAGTAGCGCAGTGTGCGGTGCATGATCGCCTGGAGGCGGTCCCACTGGAAATCCATAAAGAGAGACCGGTCGAGATGCCCTGCCCGCTCCTCCGCGAGCATATCCTTCTTCATGCGGCGCAGAAAGCGCCACTTAAGCTCCGGTACGAGACGGTCCAGGTTCCAGCGATACTGTTCATATCTGTTATATGCGGCTATGGCCGAGAAGGCGGCGTCCTTTTCCGGTCTCTCATCGAGGAAGGCCCTGATCGCGTCATATTCATCACAGATACAGAAGACCTTGGACATGTTTTTCACCGAAGAAGCCGAATTATCTGTGCGGTAGTGCAGGTAGGCGTCCCGCAGCAGCATGGCTCGCTTTGCACAGGCCCAGACCTTGAAGGCAAAGCCCGTATCCTGGAAGGACGCTCCGGGAGTCTCGGAGAATCGTATGCCGTTCCCGATCAGGAATTCTCTGCGGTACAGCCCCGACCAGATCGACGCACGGACTTTCATAACCTCCTGATGATCCTGCGGACAAAAAACCGTGTCGTAGAGATCATAGTCCCCAAGCACCTCGAAATACGTGCTTTTGGGCTCGGGCTGTGAGACGTAGGTATAATAATTTGCCTTTACCACGTCCGCGCCGCAGCCTGCAGCAGCCTCATAGAGCTTCTCAAAAGCATCGGGATCGACGAAATCGTCAGTCTCAAGTATCCCTATATATTCTCCGCATGCGGCATCCAAAGCTACATTCATGCTGTGACCGTAGCCTGTATTTTCCTTATGAATGACACGGAGTTTCGGGCATGACGCAGCATAGCGGTTCAGGATCTCCCCGGTGGAGTCCCGCGAACCGTCGTCCACGCATATGATCTCTATATCCTGCAGAGTCTGACTCACTATGCTGTCCATGCACTCCGGGAGGAATTTCTCCACGTTGCAGGCAGGCATAAGCACTGAAACCTTTACGGACATGACTGCTCCTGTTTTTCTTCTTTTTTGCCGGGCCGACGGCTAACCTTTTCAAAGGCCTTCTTCACAGAGCCAGCCAGGCCTCTCTCGCGCAGGCTCCTGGCGGCGCGCTTGTAAAGCGGCTGCTTCTGATTCCAGAGCGCTATCGCCCAGTCGGCGACCTCCGCCATGAAGGCCTCCCTCTCGTACCCTGTCAGATCGTCCACATCCCCGCCCTCCTCACAGAGCTGCAGGAACTCGGTGCGCGTGTTGCGCAGGACGCAGTAGACCAGATCCCAAAGCTCCTGGTCGTCCGCGTACCTGCTCCGCCTCAGGAGATCCCTCATCTCCAGATAGCAGGTAAAATACCCCTTTACATGGCGGGGCGATACTTTCTGGGTCATGATGGACTCCGGGCGGACCCGCCTGCTGTAGCAGGTCGCGTGCAGATATCCGCAGCGGGGCGCATGCAGCATCGCATTAAATGTATAGAGGTTATCCTCGTGAATGATCCCGTGATAGAAGCCGCAGCCCTGCCGCGTCAGGTACTCGCGGCGTGCGAGCTGCAGACACGGCGATACGATATATTCATTATTGGCGAACATCGCCTTCATGAGATCGCTGCCCGTCCACACGCCCGGATACTCGTGCTTTCTCTGGTAAAAATCCTTATATATATCCGCTTTGCTCCTGCAGCTTTCATCCGCGCAGAAGCTCGTGGCGTCAAAATACAGTATATCCAGATCATCGGCCAATGCCTTCTCACAGAGCTGTGCCAGGGCGCCGGGCAGCAGCAGGTCGTCGCTGTCCAGATACAGCACATACTCCCCACGTGCGGCGGCGGTACCGGCATTTCTCGCGGCGGACTGACCGGAATTCTCCTGGAAGATATTCACCACTCTGGGATCTCTCCCCGCGTAATCTCTCAGGATCTGAGCTGAGGAGTCGGATGATCCGTCGTCCACACAGACGACCTCTATCGCATCGAGGCTCTGCGTCAGCACGCTGTCCAGACATTCGCCCAGATAGCGCTCCACGTTATATACAGGAATCACGACTGATACCTTGATCTGATCCATACCGTCTCCTCAGTCTTCCTTAAGCAGGTCTGGCCTGCGCTCACGGACAAGCGCGATCGCATCCGTCAGAGCCTTGTCTTTCATCGCGGCGTTTATCTTTGCGCGGCGCGCACGCCAGGACACCTGCATCTCCAGTGCCTCCTCCTCGCTCTCGGGGAGCTTGCCCGTCTCCAGATACTCGCTGTAGGCATTCAGATACAGGCTCACGTCGTCTGAGAAAGCCACCTGATTCCCATGGTCGATCCAGAGGATCTTATTGCAAAGCTCACGGACCTGCGGCACCGAATGCGACACCAGCAGTCCCGTGACTCCCGACGAGAGGATCTGCTTCATCTTATCTCCGCTCTTGCGGTTAAAGGCGCCGTCTCCTACCGAAAGCACCTCATCCAGTATCAGTATGTCGGGATTGACCAGGCAGGCGATGGAAAAAGCCAGCCTGCTCTTCATGCCGCTCGAGAGCTGCTTGAAAGGTCTGTCCTGGAAATCGTGCAGCTCGGAAAAATCTATGATTTCCTGATACTTCTCATTCATGAAGCTGCGCGTATATCCCAGCAGCGCTCCGCGCAGATACGTGTTCTCGCGCACGGTCAGGTCCGGATCGAAGCCGCTCGATAGCTCGAGCAGGGCCGCGATGCTGCCGTGTGTCTCCATCGTGCCCTCGGTGGGCTCCATGATGCCCGAGATGGCTTTCAGCAGGGTGGATTTGCCCGCCCCGTTTGTACCGATGATGCCCAGCATATCACCCTGTTCGAGAGTAAAGGTGATATTGCGGTCTGCCCAGAACTCCTGCACGTGGTACTCGCGGCGCAGCTTGCGCACGAAGTACTCCTTCAGACCTATATCCTTGAAATCTCCTATGATGTAGCGGATGGACACGCCCTCCGCCTTTATCGCGACAGCCATGAGCGCACCTCCTTAGAGATAATACAGAAATCTCTGATTGTATTTTTTGTATATGAACATTCCGATCAGCAGCATCACCGCCGCATAGAATACGCACAGCGCGTGATACTGGATCGACGGAATGCGTCCGTCGAGAACGATCACGCGGAAGTAGTGGATATAGCAGTAGACGGGGTTGATCAGGAAGATCCTCTGCACAGTCTCGCTGTAGGTGTCGATCTGATAGAAGATCGCCGAGCAGTACATGAGAAGCATGTTGAAGATATCAAAGAGATACGCGATATCCTTGAAGAAAACATACAGCGCCGAGAGCACCATGCCTATGCCTACATTGAATACGACGAGGCAGACGATGGGGAAGATCAGCATAAAGAAATTCCATCCGAAGGTGACCCCGTCGAATATGCAGAAGATAAAGAATATGATCAGCGTCAGCCCGAAATTGATCAGGGACGCTACGTTTTTGGATAAAAGGAAGAGGTATTTTGGGGCGTTGATCTTAGTGATGATGCTCGCGTTGCTGACGAGAGAATTCATGCCGCCCGTCGAGGATTCACGGTAATACGAGAAGATAAGGTTGCCGCAGAACAGATAGGTGGTGTAATGCTCTATCCCTCTGCCGAAGAAATTAACAAAGACGATCCTCATGATAAAAAGGGTGAGCAGCGGTGAAAGGATGCTCCAGAGCATGCCGAGGGTCGTACGCTTGTATTTCTGCTTGAAGTCTCTGGATACCAGTTCTTCAAACATGAACTTATAGTTTTTGAGTTTTTTCAGCATATCCTGCTCCCAAAGTATAATTAACTGAAATATTATACTACGGAACGGTGATTATGGCAAATCTTTAGCCCTGCGGGTGGGTGCAGCATAATACTTTAATTCTTTCGCCCGGTCGCGATTACTGCAAAATGGCAGTTACGTCGTTTTTGCAGTACTTTTAACTGCCCGGATTACTGCAAAATGGCGGTTTCGCCGTTTTTGCAGTACTTTTAACTGCCCCGGATTACTGCAAAATGGCGGTTTCGCCGTTTTTGCAGTACTTTTACCCGCCTCGGATTACTGCAAAATGGCGGCTTCGCCGTTTTTGCAGTACTTTTAACTTCCCCGGATTACTGCAAAATGGCGGCTTCGCCGTTTTTGCAGTACTTTTACTTGCCCCGGATTACTGCAAAATGGCGGTTTCGCCGTTTTTGCAGTACTTTTACCCGCCCCGGATTACTGCAAAATGTAAACTACACCAGATTATCTTTTTATCATACTTCTTTCAAATAGACAAAAGCTCTTCCGGCCAATATCCCAAAAGCAACACTCACATAGCTAACAGCGTTTCATCAAAGGCACCTACCTGCTCCGTAGATAGTACAGCCCGGTTTCGCTGTCATAGACATAGTCGCGGTAGCGGAGGGGATTAAGCTGCCCGATGTCATATATATAGGATACGGTCTTTGAAGACGTGCCTGAGGCATATGTCTTCTGCAAAAGAACACGGTTTACATCTCACGATCTAATCTGGTAACTTCGACAACTCCGCCAAGAACTGTTTTGATTCTGATCCAAATCAGAGCCGGGTTATAATGTCTTCGTGACTATTCTAACAAATTGCTTTTTGTACTTACAAATATAGTACTCGAGAATAATTATATGAATAGCTATTATTGCAAGCCCCACAATAAAAAATCCCAGATTGGCAAGAGATTGATTTGTAATGCTCCATATCAGTCCCATAATCAATCCAACAAGTACAACTAAGTATAGTTCTATGGAAATCCATCCAGGTTTAATACGGTATTCTACAGTTGTTATTCCGTTCTGTTCAATTATCTTTCCTTGAAATAATAATGAAATAGATAATCTTAGCCTATAGTCTCCCGTTCCTTTGTGAATAACAAAAGAGTTGTCGTCTTTTACTATTCTCCTTGGAATAACACTGTCATCAAATCTTTTGAATATGCTTTCCAATTCAATTATTGAATTGCTCGTAGTCAGGAAGTACTTCATCAGTTTGTCACCATCCTGTTCTCTCCGGCTCCAGAATAAGGAAAGGGAGGAATATACACTGGTTGATGCCAGTTAATACTCGCCTTTTTGTACTGGCAAGCATCGTCGTTGTGATACCACGACCATCGTCAGGATCATTCCTGAAACCTTAAGAGCTTGGGATTATCCCAACGATCAGCCTTTTGTCCCCAAAAGGCGATGCTTGCGGATAAGATTCACAGTTCAAGATTCTCTGCTAAATAACAAATAAGCTTTTGTACTTGTGATTCAAGTGCATGTTCTTCAACAACGAGAGTAGCAGGGCTCT
>JAFSTX010000059.1 GCA_017445585.1 Lachnospiraceae bacterium | reverse complement strand
TGAAAATTTTTGAAATTTTTCAGGGTTGGATATGTTGTTCATTTGTCAAGGTACGCAGTGCCGCCCCAGCGGAGCGGCGACGATTAATATAACACTTTTGGGTATGGGTTGTCAACAAGTTTTTTAGAAATTTTCGACTTTTTTATTATCAGGACTTTCTTCCTATTATAATAGGACCGTCGGACTTGAGCCTGCGGCTGCTTTCATCCGGGCAGCCGCAGCAGTTTGACACAAAGCTTTCTTTGATTTTGCCGTGTTTTATTGTATAATTCGAATCAATTCCGGCAAAAAAGAACGGAGAACAGACCATGAGCAGATCAAAAGGACCGCAGATCGGTACTGTAAAGACGGCAGATTTTGAAATGGATTATCTTACATTCGGGCACGGGAGCAGGATCCTTGTGATACTGCCGGGTATAAGCGTGCAGAGCGTCTTGGGGACGCCCCACGCCATCGCGAGGGCTTATCGGCTGCTGGCCGACGACTTTATGATATATCTCTTTGACCGCAGAAAGGACATGCCGCAGGACTATTCGATAAGCAGCATGGCGTCCGATACGGCGGCTGCGATGCAGGAGATTGGCATCGGCAGCGCGAGCATCTTCGGTGTTTCGCAGGGCGGAATGATCGCGATGCAGATCGCGGCAGATCATCCGGAGCTCGTCACAAAGCTCGTCCTCGGATCCACCTCGGCATATGTCGGCGAGGAGCAATGCACGATCATCGACGGCTGGATCGCTCCTGCGAAAGAAGGCGATGCTGCAGCTCTGTATCTGGCCTTTTGCAGAGCCATCTATCCCGAAAATATATTTGAAGGATATCGCAGAATCCTCGCTGCAGCGTCCGCGGCGGTGACCGCCGAAGATCTGGAACGCTTCATCATAGCCTGCAGGGCGGCAAAGAGCTTTGATATCAGGTCAAGGCTTTCCGCGATCGCATGTCCCGTACTGGTCACGGGAGACACCGACGACCGGATATTCGGAGCGGAGGAAGCACACGCTATCATAGACGGTCTGAGTCCCCTTGCCGAATCCTCCCTGTATATATCGGAGGGGTACGGCCACGCGGCCTATGATACTGCTCCTGATTACAAAGAGCGCATGCTCGGGTTTTTGCTGCGCTGACCATTTCGCGCCATTCGGCGGCAAATCGTCGACCTTTTCCTACTGTCTGCCCAGGAAAATCCGCATGGCGTTTTCCGCATTGGCCTGCATGGCCTTCTGCGCAGCCAGCGCCAGATCATGATAGAAGGTCACATCTTCACGTGCCAGCAGATCCTTTACTGCCTGCGTACCGGCTTTGGACATGTAACTGTAGTAGTTGATCTTGCGCAGACCGTTTGCTATGCCCGTGCGGTAATCCTCGGGGCTGACTCCGCTGCCGCCGTGCATTACGAGAGGGAGCCCTGTGAGCTCCGAGATGACCCTGACTCTCTCAAGATCGAGGACAGGCGTGCTCTTGTAAATGCCGTGAGCCGTACCGAAGCTCGGCGCCAGCGCATCTATCCCCGTCTCCCTGCAAAAGCGCACCGCTTCCTCGGGATCTGTGTAGACAGGCCCGGAGGCGACTGAACTTCCGTCCTCACGCGAAGCCAGTGCTCCCAACTCAGCCTCGACTCCGGCGCCGTATTTTGCAGCCAGTTTCACGGCCTGTTTCGTCATCCTGACATTTTCCTCATAGGGCAGCAGGCTTCCGTCGAACATGACTCCGGTGAAGCCCATTTTCAGAGCTTTTTCCATATAATTCAGCTGTCCGCAGTGATCCAGGTGCACGCAGACGGGCACCTTTGCGCGGCG
Source organism: Lachnospiraceae bacterium (assembly GCA_017445585.1). Taxonomy (GTDB): domain Bacteria; phylum Bacillota; class Clostridia; order Lachnospirales; family Lachnospiraceae; genus UBA3774. Next base: position 67,669 of record JAFSTX010000059.1, on the reverse strand, counting down.
GGCCGCAAGGACCATCGCAGGGCCTATCTTCTCCAGCGGCGAAGCCGCCTCATGGAGCTGTGCGTGCATGATGATCACCGGAGCGTCCATCCCCTCTGCCGCGTCAAGCACGGCGTTCACGCACTCCAGATTCGGAGTGTTGAATGCACCGATGGCGCATTTCCAATCCTCAGCAATCTCCAGTATCTTATTAAGGTTGACAAGCATATCTCTCACTGCTCCGCAGGGCGGGGCATTTCTCCTTTCGGCGTCATTATATTGCTTTATACCAGTGGACGCACCGCATCATATACACGCGCGTACCGTTCAAATACCCGGTCATATCTGCGGCCCATCTCCGGTCTGGGCTGATATGTCTGCAGTTCTCTCACCATCACAGACGCAGCCTCTGACAGATCACGAAACGCTCCCACAGCAACTCCGGTCAGCATCGCGCTGCCTACGGTCCCGGCGTCTGATACAGAAAGAGCGGTAACCGGGACTCCGAGCACATCGGCCTTCATCTGCATCCAGACGGCAGACTTTGCACCGCCTCCGGTTGCATTAAGCTTTTTGAATGCAGCGCCGGTACGCCTGAGCGCTTCGTAATTCACCCTCATCTCGTATGCGACGCCTTCCATACAGGCGCGGTAGAGCGTGGGAAGATCCGTCTCCATATCAAGGCCGATCACGGCGCCCCTGGAGCCCGTATCCATGTACGGAGTCGCTGCACCGGCAAAGTGAGGCAGTACCAGCAGTCCCGTAGGACCTTCGCCCTTATAGGCACGTTCCAGATACTCGTTTACCGAGATCCCCTCATCCGCGGCAAGTTTTTTCTCCGCCGATGCGAAGCGGTCCGTGCACCATTGCAGCAGCGCTCCTCCGGTATACGAGAAAGCATAGGCCGCATATCTGCCGGGGATCACATACGGCACCGTGGAAAAATACCCCTCGGCCATGACCGCCGGATCCGGCATGTGATCATATATAGGCGTCAGGCACTCCACGGTCCCCGCGCCGTCCACAGCCACATCCGGATCAAAAGCCCCGGCGCCTACCGCAGCCGATATCTGATCGTGACTTACGGAAACTATCATGCATCCGGGTCTGACGCCCAGCTGCGATGCCAGACCGTCCCTGATGAGGCCCGCAGGAGTGCCGGTGGGCACGGGCTCGCTCATGAGCGAGATATCCACACCAGCCGCGTCAAAGATCTCTCCGCTCCATTTCAGGCAGTTCACGTCAAAGGCCATGGTTCTGGAGGCGAGCGAGTAGTCGATCTGCGCCTTTCCGGTCAGTGCAAAGACCACCAGGTCCTCGATCAGAAAAGCATGAGCAGCCGCGTCATATATCTCCGGATGCTTGTTCCTGATCCAGGCCAGTTTGGATATGCTGTACATCTCATGCGGACGCAGGCCGGTAATACGGCAGATCTTTTCTTCACTGAGAGTTTCGGCAAGTTGCCGGCATTCCCTTTCCCCGCGAGGATCAGTGTAGAGCATGGCAGGGTGCAGAGGTCTGCCCTCACCATCGGTCAGCACAAAAGTCTCTCCGAAGCTCGTGACGCCTATGCCATCTATATCAGGATGCGCGGAAGCGACTTCACGGATCACATCCATAGCTGCATCCAGCAGCGCACAGGCATCTATCTCATGACCGCTAAGGTCTCGCCGCACCGGGTAATCGCGGTAAGCCCTTGCCAGCTGCCTGCCCGTCCCGTCAAAGAGCGTAAGCTTGCATCCGGTGGTGCCTATATCAAGTCCCCCGATCTTCATCAGTCTATCTCCACCCAGTCATAATGCAGGTAAGTGGTAAAGGCTTCCTTAAGAACTTCTTTCACATGTCCCTCGGTCACGGAAGTATGATGCTTGAAGCCGCCGCGTGCGAGCTTTATCAGTTTGTCCTGCAGCCCGGGGATCTCCGCTACTCCGCCGCAGCCGAAGAATCCGTCTTCGATCGGATCGTCGGTGAACTTCGCCTCGGAGGCGTATACCACGATCCTGCCGTCCTTGGTCTGGCAGTTTGAGAGCGTAATATCCATAGGTTTGATGCGGCCTTCGTTGCAGCCCCAGCCGGAACCGGGGTCCGTCTTGTCGAACATCTTGTGATTCGTGACGGTGCCCTTGCAGGTCATAAGGCTCTGTGCCACAGGACCGCAATGGAACAGGATCACCTTGTCCGGATCGTCGCCGTAGTTATTGTTCCAGTCAAGGACGGCGGAAGCCTTCTCCGTAGCCAGGCTCATGGCACGCATCGTGACTGCGGAGCACATATCGATCTCGCACGAAGCGACGATACCGCGATCGTTAAGCTCGCTGAGCAGCACGCATGGGCAGATGCGCAGATGACTCTCCATCTCATTCCAGCAGCGCAGCGCCAGGGCGTCGAGATGATATTCGTCGATGTATTCATCGATCACCACCGCCAGTTTTCCGAGATTCTTCATATTCATATCCGGCACGCCGGAGAAATCCGTATATGCTTTCAGTTTCTCAATCTTTGCCGCCACGGCGGGATCATCGTCGGACTTTGCAGCGATCTTGTCAAAGACCTCAGACAGGTCGAAGCTCTCTACATTTATCCCGTATTTCTGGAGGGCCAGCTCGTCGAAGCGGACCGTCTTGAACGCGGTCGTCCTGGCGCCTATGCAGCCGAGATTAAAGCGCTTCATGCCGTTCACTACACGGCAGATCGCCGCAAAATCTCTCAGATTCTCCTGAAAAGCGTCGCTTAAGGGATGGACGACGTGGGGTTTCAGCACGGTAAAAGGCACCCCGTACTGCGTGAATACGTCGGTCACCGAGAACTTTCCGCAGTACGCGTCGCGTCTGTGCGCAAAATCCATCTTACCGATCTCGTCGGGATAAGCCTGCATGAGTATGGGCACGCCCGCGTCCTGCAGAGCCATGATCGCACCGTTCTCGTCCGCGAATATGGGCATTGAGAATATAACCCCGTCATATTCACCCTCGTGGGCTTTGAGCCATTTTGCATAGAGCAGGCCCTCGTCGCGGGTCTCGATCCCGCCATAGCGGGTCAGCTCCGCATCCATCATGATATAGCCGTATCCGCCCTTTTCCAGTGCAGCCTTCATGTCGTCCCTGGCGCCGTAGATCAATTCGCCGGGCATGAAGCCGCGATTGCAGAATGCCAGTGCAAAAGTCATTTTCCTTGCCATTTTTTATACCTCCGTAAATTCTATCTCAACTCTGTGCTTCACAGTTTCAAAAGCTCCGATCACCGGCAGTGTGCCGTGCTCTCGCTCGTCATGTCTGCCCATGATATAGCAGTTGGTCGGTTCCAGGCCGAGCACGTAATCGCCCGAAGCCATGCTGCGCCACTGCGAGAGAATGGGAAGCGTATCACCGCTCCAACGCATCTCCATGCCGATACCGATCTCCGGATTCACCAGACGCGCGGCAAAGCGGTCCTTCATCTTCTGGAAGAAGACTCTCTCCTCCTCACCGTCCACAGGCTCCGTAAAGGCCAGCTCACGTCCGAGGCCGGTGGCAGCAAACTCTGTCCTCGGGACAGTTTCCCGCTCCTCAGGGAGCTCCAGATGCGCCTTCTCCGAGAGAAGCGGATATCCGAAATTGCAGTGATAGATCTGCATATAATCCTCGCAGCGCGAAGTCAGATTCGTGATTTCATCCTCTATGGTGACCGACGAGCCAAAGCATGGGACTGTGATCCTTCTGCGCAGCTCCAGCACATGTCCGAAAAGAGCGCTCTCGCGGACCTTGCCGCGGATCTCGATACGATCTCCTGCAACTTCCGCGCAGACCTCCTCACCCTGCAGAGAATGATATCTGCCGTGCAGAGGATGCCACTCGTCTCCGTCGCGGTTCGCCGGGCCGGCGCTGCGAAGTCCACAGGTATAGAGCAGACCTCCCGGGAAAGTATTCACAAATTCCGTCTCGTATGGCGAGATGGCAGCCGGCGAATCATAGCCGTTTTTACTCATCCAGGACATATTGATCCCGCGAAACGACGCCTGGCCGATATCCAGACCGGCATCCGGGAGCACGTCCAGAGACAGCCCGCCGGCAGTCCTGACCTCGATGACATGCGAGCCGCCTGCTCTGCCCTCGTCCAGCAGCACTCTGCGCACTCCGAAGAGCTGTGCAGGATTGCCGATATATCCTCTTTTTTCAGCTTCAGTCATATATCCACCGCCTTTCCTGAAGATATATTTAATTATATGAATAAACCATCGTCTTTTATATGGAAAAACGTATTATTTACTTTGATTTTGTCCGCGGACGTGCTACAATTTCAATGATTAACGGAGGAGGCGATATGGTTTCCGTATTTGATCTGGAGAAGCTGTCCGGCCTGCTGCAGGACTTCTACGAGATAACGAAGATAAGGATCACGGTATTTGACAGCGAGAGAAAAGAACTGATCTCGCATCCCGGAGAGAGGCCGCCGATCTGCTCGCTGATCCGCTCGTGCAGCGAAGGGCGCGCAGCGTGCGCCGACTGTGACAGGAAGGCCTGCGAATATGCCGCCAGACAGAAGGCTCTGCGCATCTACCGCTGCCACGCAGGGCTGACCGAGGCGGTTCTGCCGCTTTTTTCCCGGGACGTGCTCATCGGGTATATACTATTTGGCCATGTAATGGAATACTCCGATGCAGAGGCAGGCGCACAGGCAGTGCTCTCCTCCTGCAAGGACCTTCCCGTATCGCAGGAGGCGCTGCGCGCAGCATGCCTGGAGCGTCCGCTGATGACGCGTGCATATGTGAATTCGGCGATGCATATACTACGGGCGGTCTCATATTACGTGATCCTGGAAAGGCTCGTGGATATCCGGAGCGAAGCACTGGCGGCACGGCTGTCCGGATATATAGAGGCACATCTCTCCGATCATCTGACGGCAGACTCCATCTGCAGCGAGCTGGGGATAGGACGCTCGCAGCTCTACAAGATCTCTGCCGCTCTCTACGGCAGAGGTATCGCCGATCAGATACGCGCGATGCGTATCGAGCAGGCAAAAAGGCTCCTCAGGGAAAACCCCGGCCTGAGCATCGCGCAGGTCGCAGCTTCCTGCGGTTTCTCCGATTATAATTATTTTATCACCGTTTTCACCCGGGAGACCGGCGTCACGCCGGGCAGATTCAGAAAGGGGCAGCGGTAAGACGAGCGGATTTTGCACCATTGAGTTCGGATTCTGCGTGGTCCGCAGTTCCGGCATCCGTGATAGAATATGATCAGAGATCGGCCGATATCAGCAGCAGGATATGACCATACTCCGAGCCGAAATCGAAAGGGAAAAAGCGATGATCGAATGGAAAAAAGAAAATACCGGACTTTGCGCCTATGAGGACGGAAAGCTGCTCATGCTGCTGAAATCCGCGGGCGGCGCCTCCGACAGCGTTGAAGAGATAGAAAATAACGTATGGCGGTGGCGCAGGCACACCGCCGCGCCCACGGACCACATGCGGATGGAAATGCTTGTGATGGAAGGCGCGGATTTTACCATGGTGCCCGGCATCAGCTACAACGGCAACGGCTGGGGAAATTTCCCGGAGTACGTCGGGGACCGCGACGAGGACGGAACGCCCTGGAGCTGGGCGTGGCACCGCACTACCATCCCGTCCTGTACTTACAGCGAGAATGCCCGTATCAGCGCCGCGCTGATGGCTGAGGCCAATTCCAACTCCGCCTGCTCTCTCTGCAGGGTGGAAGACGGCGAGCTGCACACCGTGATATTCCCCGAGGAGGAACGCCCGCGCACGCTGCAGCGTCATTTCTGGGGCGAGCCTTTTACCGGCACGATGGAGCCCGCGAGTGATTTTGAAGCGATCGTGGCTATCTGGCCCGCGGATGAGCGGCGCTTCCGTTATGACGCACTGCTGGACTTTGCGTGGAGACACTACGGTCATCCGCTCAAGGCCCCTATGCGCTCCGACGAGATATACCGGCTTTCCATCGCTTTTTGCAGGTATCTCTTTGAACGCGAGAAAAACGGCTTCGCCGGATTTACCAAGGGCGCGCAGTGGCATCTGGGCACCACCTCATATAAAAAGACCGAGCACCGCTACGAAATGGGCTGGGTCGGGCAGAACGGCTCCATGGCTAACGCATACATATACGATTACCTTCAGACCGGTGACAGGGAAAAGCTGGATACCGCTATCGAGGTACTGGACGCGTGGCTGCGCTTTGCAAAGCTTCCCGCCGGGCACATCGCCTCACAGGTGGATTACGACGAGTGGCGTTATCTGCCTTTTCCTGCGGATTTCGAGCCCGACCGCTGGGAGGTCGGCGAGGTCTCTTACGAATCGTTCAAAAACCGCGCAGGCAAAAAGTTCCGCAGAGCGGCTGACGGCCAGATCCTGCTCAGTCACGACGCGTGCAATCTCGGCACCGGCGCGGAGATGTATTTTGAAGCGTATGATCTGCTCAAAAAAGCGGATATCGAAAAGCCCGAATACCTCCGGGCCGCGCTGGATATCTGTGATTTTGCGTTGGAGCGCCAGTCGGAGGACGGGTGCTACGCCAAATCGTGGGACGATGACGGCAACACTCTCGTAAAGCCGGGCACGATCGGATGTTTCCTGATCCTCCCGATGACGCTGGCCCGCGAAAAGACAGGCGATGATAAATACGGCGAAAGCGCCAGGAAAGCCTTTAGCTGCTATTACGGCGCGCTCGAGAGGGATGGTTTCACCACTGCAGGCGCGCTCGATTCCTACAGCATAGACAAGGAATCCGCCAGCCCTCTGCTCCGCTCTGCTCTCGCTCTCTACGATATGACCGGCGAAAGAAAATACGTGAACGCTGCCGAGCGCATAGCCTGGTATCTGTGCACCTGGATCGTGCATTTCACAGTCAAATACCCCGCGGATTCGCTGCTCGGAAGCATGGGGATAGACACCTTCGGATTTACGTCCGTTTCCACGCCTCATCAGGGCTGCGATCAGTACGCGCTGAGGGACGTGCTGTCATTTATTAGGCTGGCCGAGCTGACAGGAAACGGCCAGTGGCGCGAGAGGGCCGCGGCTTTCTGGTGTGCGGCATGCCAGTGCATCTCGGACGGAACTCTGTATATCAACGGGCGTCTGCGCCCCGCCGGAGCGCAGGATGAGGCTATCTTCCATACACGCTGGGGACGCTACGGCGTCAATCCTTTCGGGCCGTCACAGTGGCTGCCCGCCTGGCCGTGCGCCTTCCGTCTCGAGGATCTGCGCCGGTTCCCGGACCACAGCTTTTTTGACGAAGGGCTGAAGGAAATAAAAGCGGAAAAAGAATAACGAGCAACGTATAGCGCGCAGCTCCATCAGACAATTAAAATGCTTTGCATTTGAACGGTTCGTCGGTATATTCCACGAGCCGTTCTTTTGGCAGGCCGCAGTCTACGCAGTGCAGGACGATCTGCCCCCCGCGCGACCAGGACTTGATCAGCGGCGCGTCTGAAAGTCCGCTGACCGTGACATCCTCAAGCGTGATCTTCCTGTAATTTGCCGTATGCAGAAAAGCCGTCCCGCTGACATCCTCGCGGAAGCTGACCTTTACACGGCGCATAGCAAGTTCAAGGGGATCATCCGCGCTGCCGTAGGCGGTAAGCGGCATGCCGATCCCCGCCGCGTCGATATCCTCAAAGGCAATAGACGCAAGCGGTCTGTGCGACTGCCAGCGCTCATTCCCCGAGAAATTGAAATGCAGAAAACGGTCCACGTTTTCCACCGTGCAGCTCTTTATCAGGATCTCCCCCGGGCGCTCCGGGATATCCACGGAATAATCAGCATAATAGGTAAAGACCGAGAGCATGTTCGTGCGGTGCGGCCGGTGAGCCTCGGCCCCGTTTATCTTTTCTTCCAGGCTCAGGCTCCCGCGGAAAAAGTATCTCGCCGGTCCGAAAAACCTGCAATCCCTGACGAGCACCCGCGTGCCTCCGAATCTCATCCCGGAGCAGGCGGTATTGCAGATGCAGCGCTCCACCAGAGTATCGGTATTTGCAAAGCCGGCGATACAGTCATCGCCCGTATAAAACTCGCTGTCTGCGATATGGATATGGCTGCAGCTCGTGCAGTGTATGCCGTCGTGCCCGGCCAGGACCGTCACCTTTTCCATTTCGATCCCGTCCGTATCAAATATGCAGTGAGCCCAGTTTCCGGTATTCTGTATAGTATAACCGCGCAGCGTCACACCCCTGCAGTGATGCATGCTGATGCCGTGAGGGCCGCGGTAGCTCTCCTCGCCCTTCGGATCATAGCAGTCCGAGCCGTCTATCACGGCTCCGGGCTCCCCTGTGATCGCCACATCCTCCGCCGATACCGCGCGGATGATCGCGTCGCCCCAGCGTCCGCCGGGTTTTCTCATGAAATCGTAGCAGCGCTCCACTCCCTTTACGAACGGCTCCCAGCACTTTTCTGTCAGCCACTTTTCCGGCAGAGGTTCCAGCACGTCGCCGGCGATACCGGTATAGCTCTCCGGATCTCTCACGCCCTGAAGGACCGCTCCCGCCTGCAGATGCAAAGTAGTGCGTGATCTCAGGCGCAGACCGCCCGTAAGATACCTGCCAGCAGGCACCTCGACGACTCCGCCGCCGCGGCGCCAGACCTCATCCAGCGCTCTCTGCAGCGCTTCGGTCTGCACATTATCGCTTCCGGGCACAGCGCCCGTTTCCGTAACCGATATCACAAGCTTTTCCATATCTCCACGTTCACCTATACATATCTGAACCTGTCCCTGAGGACAAAGTGATCCGCGTATCCGATCATCAGTTCAAAATCGCCTTTCTCCGTGACGAATTGCATATCAAAATTCCAGAAGCCGAGCATTTCCTCCGTCACGCGGAAGGTGACAGTGCGCTCCCCGCCTGCTTCAAAATGCACTTTTTCAAAAGCGATGAGCTTCTGCACGGGCCTCGTGCAGGAGGCGGCGATATCGCGCATGTAAAGCTGTACGACCTCACTGCCTGCACGGCCGTTATTTCTGATGCGCACGTTTACTTCTATGGCGCCGCCGCTTTTCAGCTCATGCGACGACAGAGTCATCTCCTCATATATGAACTCCGAATACGACAGCCCGTGTCCGAACGAATAGAGCGGCAGCACAGCGCAGTCTATATAGTCCGACGCATAGCCCCGGTGCTCGGCCCTGTCCGTAAAATGGGGCCTGCCCGTAGACGTATGGTCATAATATACCGGGCACTGCCCGACGCTGCGCGGGAAGCTCATCGCGAGCCTGCCCGACGGGTTTGCCCTGCCAAAGAGCAGGTCTGCCGCGGCGTTTCCACCCTCGGTCCCGGGGAACCAAAGCTGCATGATCGCCGGAGCGATCTCATCTATCTCCGGTATCGCCAGCGGCCTTCCGGAAAAGATCAGCACAGCGGTATTGGGATTGGCTGCGATCACCCGCCGCGCCAGCTCGCTCTGCATCCCCGGCAGACGTATGTCCGTGCGGCAATTTCCCTCGCCGCTGTAGCCCTGCGGCTCGCCGAGACACAGTACTGCTGCCTCAGCAGCTTTTGCTGCCGCTTCCGCCTTGTCAAGGCCCTCGCAGCCGCCCGCAGCCTCGCAGCCCGGCGCATATATCACGCGATCCTCTCCGAGCAGCCTGCTCAGCCCCTGCCTGACAGTGACCGTATCCTCGTCCCTGCCCCTGCAGCTCCACGAGCCGTTGATACCGTGTTCATCGGCAAAGGGTCCTATGACCGCGATCTTTTTTATACCTTCATCAAAAGGAAGCAGGCCGTCGTTTTTGAGCAGCACGGCAGCTTCCTCTGCCGCGCGGCGCGCGAGAGCGCGATGCTCTCCGCACAGATACAGGCTCTGCGCCCTCTCCTCGTCGGCTCCGTGGTACGGATCCTCAAAAAGTCCCAGCTCTTCCTTAAGCCTCAGCACACGCAGCACGGCGCGGTCGATCTGCTCCTCTGTGACTTTTCCCTCGGCAAGCAGCTCCTCCAGCGAATGGAAATACGCCGCAGAACACATCTCCACGTCGCACTCATGACCGAAAGCAAGCTGTGCAGCCTGTTTTTCATCCTCCGCCACGCCGTGTTTTTTTAGTTCCCCAATCGCGTTATAATCGCTTATCACCACACCGTCATAGCCCCACTCCTCGCGCAGCACGCGGTGCAGGAGCGGATTTACGGTGGAGGGCACGCCGTTCATTGACTGGAACGAAGGCATCACGAGCTTTGCTCTGGCGTCCAGACAGGCCTTGTACGCGGGCAGGCAGTGCTCGCGCAGTTCCCTCTCCGAGCAGTCGGACTGGTTATAGTCGCGTCCCGCCTCGGCAAGCCCGTACGCGGCAAAATGCTTCACGCAGGCCGCCATCGAATCTGGTCTGTCAATGCCCTCTCCGCGATAGCCGCTCACCTGCGCTGCCCCCATGATCCCGGCCAGCAAAGGCTCCTCACCCGAGGACTCCATGATACGGCCCCATCTGGCATCCTTTACATAGTCTACCATCGGCGCAAAATCCACCTGCACGCCCGACGCTGACGCCTCTCTCGCGGCCATACGCGCGCATTCCCGCACAAGCTCCGGATCAAAAGAGCACGCCATGGCAAGCGGAATCGGATATACCGTCCGGTAGCCATGTATCACGTCCATCATAAAGACCATCGGGATCCCGCAGGGATCGGCCGCAAGATGTTCGTCCTGGATCCGTTTCATCTCTGCCGGCCCGGAGAAATTCAGCACGCTTCCCACCGTCTTCAGATCCTCGGGCGACAGTCCCAGCTTCTTCGCGGGTCCCGTCACCGCCGCTTCGCTGTCAGTAAAAAGCGCGGCGTTATACTGTGTGAGCTGGCCGATCTTCTGGCGCAGCGTCATTTTCTTAAGTAAAGCATTAACGTCCATCCGTATCTCCGTTCTCCGGCTCTCGCTGCTCTTTATTCTCCCCGGCTTCGCCGTCAGGCGCGGCGCCGGTCTCTGCTCCGGAATCATCCTCCATCACTTTCAGCGCGCCGTTATACGCGCAGACCGCCAGCAGGCCGCCGCCGCTCAGACCGATCAGGAGCATTACGATCAGCGAGATCGGAAAAAGCGCCGCCACGATCAGCGGAGCGATGAGCGAAAAGCCCATAACTATCGTCCGCAGGGGAAAAGCTATGATCCGCGTAAAGGAGTAGACTATCGTATCCTTCATCCCGAGATCATATCTGGACTGCATCACGAAAAACCACTGCAGGCTGAGTATTCCGAGGATCGAGAGCAGCGGCACGAGTATCCGCAGATACTGTATGGTCGGATCCTTAAGCGCGCGCAGAGCAAAATCGTCCACGAGCAGCACCCCGAAGTAAAGGATGTACAACAGCCAGATCTTCGTCGCCTGAGGAAAATTCTCCTTAAACGAATTGAAATACGCCTTTGTGATCCCCTTTTCCTCATCCCGGTATATCTGTACGAGAACTCTGTGCATGGCGCAAAAAGCAGCACCCAGTGTGATCACCGGGATGCTGCATACGATAGTCAGCAGATTCAGCCACATGAGTTCGGACAGCTTTGTGGCAAACTCCGCAAATCGGCTTCCTCTTCCAAAGAGAAAGCCGCCGCCCTCGTTTTCACTCACCGTTTTGTTCCTCTTGCTCCATATTCTCCAGATTCTTTATGGCCCAGAGCGCGTATTCCGACGACTCGCCCGGATGGACAAAAGCCTCGGCGTTTCCGGCCATAACTTCCTTATATCTCTCCGGAGTGTGATTGTGCTGCATATGATTTCCGAGGAAGATATCGACCGGTTCCCTGCTCAGCCTCATCATGCCCTCCTTGAAATCCTCACGGCACGAGAAGGGCAGCCCATATTTTTCCAGATACTTCCGGCTCATGGTATTGATCCCCATGCCGCCGTGCAGGCAGGCGCGGTATGTCTTTACCCCGTCCGTCACCGGGAAAAAGTACGAAAGCGCCCCGGGCGTATGTCCCGGCGTCGCCATGCACGTCACGGTCGTGTTGCCTATGGTCAGACTTTCGCCCCCATCCCACAGTATATCAGGTTCGAAGGTCTCTTTGTACTCCATTCCGAGCTCCCTGGCATACGTCAGATCCAGCGTACCGTTCGCATAGTCGCGGTCTGCCCTGCCGAGCACCGTCTTCGCGCCTGTCATCTCTGCCAGCGCCCTCGTCGCGCCGAGATGATCGATGTGTCCGTGCGTATCAAAGATGTATTTCAGATCCTTAGGGTCCAGCCCCAGCCTGTGCATCCCGTCTATCACGAGATACAGCGTCTGCTGGAAACCGCTGTCAAAAAGGATCAGCCCGTCTCCCGTGTCCACGATGTGCGTGGATGCGGGAACGGTCCCGACAAAGTAGAGATTTCCGAAGATCCGGAAGGGCGGAAAAGGCCCCTCCCAAGGCAGTTTTTTCATATACTTCACTCCAGATTCAGCCATGCTCTCTCATCTTCTGTCAAAACGATATCGAGAGCGCGCACATTCTGATCGATCTGCTCGCGGGTAACAGGACTTGAAAGCGCAAAGACGTCAAACTTCTGGCTAAAGATCCACGCAAGCGCGATCTGCGGCACGCTGACTTTCTTTTCTCCGGCGAGCTGCTCGCATCTGCGGAGCCTCTCAAGATTGCTCTCACAGAAATACCCGGTAAGTCCGGGACCGTCCATGATCTTTTTGGCGTCGTCGGGATGATCGCTTGTAAACGCGCCCGAGAAAAACCCTCTCGCAAGGCTCGAATAAGCAAAGACCGCTATGTCGCGGGAAGCGTACCATCTGCGGGCATCCGCATTTTCCGGTCCGGAGATGGTCACGCAGCCGTCACCGAGAGGCGCGTCGCATCTCCACGGATCCTCCACCTGCTCCGCCAGACCAAAGTTCGGACTGGATACGGTAAAAGGCACGAGGCCGTGCTTGTCAGCGTACTCGTTTGCTTCCTCTATCCTCTGGTGAGTCCAGTTTGAGCCGCCGAAAACTTTTATTTTTCCCTCGTCATAGAGGCGGTTCATCGTCTCCACTATGATCCCCGCGGGCACGCTGCGGTCGTCCCTGTGCAGCATGTATATATCTATACAGTCGGTGCGCAGCTTTGCAAGCGAATCATGCGCGTCCGAGAGCATGTCAAAATCATTCACCCTCGTGCGCCATTTGTTGGGATGGGCACACTTGGTGATGACCGCGCAGTTATCTCTGACGCCGCGCTCCTCCATCCACATCCCGAGGATCTCCTCGCCGTAATGCGCGGCGCAGTCAAACGTGTTGATCCCTGCGTCGTAAGCCATATCCAGCAGCTTAAAAGCCGCCGCCTTCTCCGCTTCGCCCGCGCCAGGCGCGACCGCGGCAAAAAGGGCCGGGGTGGCTGTGCCAAAGACGAGCTTGGATACTTTCTTTTCAAGTTCCTTTACAGCTGAATATTTCATACGTTTCTCCTGTTTTCATTCTATCAATTCACTATATTCTTCTCGTCTCCGGCGAGCCAGGCTCTGAGGTTGTCGAGCGAGTAGTCTACGAGCCGCTGGCGGCACTCCAGCGCCGCCCAGCTGATGTGCGGAGTAAAGTAAACGTTCGGGGCCGAAAGCAGGGGATTATCCGCCGCTATGGGCTCATTTCTCACCGCGTCAAGCCCCGCGGCGTACACCTTGCCGGAGCGGAGCGCATCGGCCAGGTCCTCCTCGACCACGAGCGCTCCGCGGCTGTTGTTGATCAGGATCACGCCGTCCTTCATCTTTGCGATGGTGTCTTTATTTATGATGTTTTCAGTCTCCGGGAAAAGCGGGCAGTGCAGCGCGATCACATCCGAGCCTGCCAGCAGGCTGTCCAGATCCGTATAATGGCAGTTCTCGTTTACAAGAGCCGGATTCTGATACTGATCGTAAGCCAGGACCTTCATTCCGAAAGCCTGCGCCACGCGCGACGTGATCTGACCGATACGGCCGAGACCTATGATGCCCATGGTCTTGCCCTCGAGCTCGATACTCGGATAATCCCAGAAGCACCAGTCGCCCTCTCCGCCCCTGCGGCCTTTTCTGACCTCTCCGTCGTGATATCCGACGTGGTCAGTGATCTCGAGCAGCAGCGCTATCGCGTGCTGTCCTATCGCCTCTGTTCCGTAGGAGGGCACGTTTGCCACGGGTATACCGAGGCTCCTCGCTGCTTTAACGTCCACGGTATTATAGCCAGTCGCTATAACGCTGATGAATTTCAGATTCGGGCACTGTCTCAGATCCTCGGCAGTGACTTCGGTCTTGTTCAGAAAGACCACATCCGCGTCTCCGATCCTTGCGGCAGCCTGTCCGGGCATGGTGCGCTCATAGCGCGTCACCTCCCCGTACTTTTCAAAGCCGCTCCAGTCTATCTCCCCGGGATTCTCGCGGGGATGGTCCAGAATTACTATCTTCATTTCAGCTCCCTTACCGCGTCCATTTCCTGGCGGTAGCCGCGCAGGAAGAAATCTTTATCCGTAGCGAGCCAGAGCACATTTGCGCCCATGGAGCGGTATTTCGCAGCCAGCTCCTCATCGTCGCAGAAGATACCGCTGGACTTGCCGTAACGCGCGCTGATATCAAAAACCTCCTGGATCGCGTCGCGCATCACATCAGATCTTACGTTAAAGGGAGTCCCCAGCATGACGGACATGTCGTAAGGTCCGATCATGACCGCATTTATATACTCGCCGTACTCGTCCAGGATCGCCGGCAGCAGGTCGATACCCTTGCGGGATTCTATCTGAGGCATCAGGAAACGGGTCTTGTTGAAATCAGCGGGGTTTTCGCCGGGTCTGAACTGTCCGTGTCCGCCGCAGCCCTTGCGCCCGACCGGCGCAAAGAAAAGCGCGTCAAGCGCCGTCCTGATCTGCTCCAGCGACTCCGTGCGCGGCACCATGATGCCGTCGCCGCCCATATCTACCGCCTTTGCCATCAGATGATACAGCGCGTCCTGTACTCTCATGATCGTAGGTACGCCCATAAGGCGGCACACGTTCAGCGCCTGCTGCGCGTTCTGCGCATCAAAAACGCCGTGTTCCAGATCAAATACGATAAAATCCAGATCCTCCCTGTTCATCTGAGGGATGAGCAGCGGGGCGTTCAGCAGGGAAAGCGTGGTTCCCACAGTCTTCTCCCTGTTTTTGAGTTTTTCAGCAAAACCGTAGTATTTATCCATATCTATCTCCTCTTGCGCAAAAGCGCGTTACTTATCTGTCGTTATCTCCGCCGCGGATCCCGGCGCAACCGGATACGTCCTGCCGCGGTACTCCAGCCAGAGCTCCGTGGCCGTCGGATTCATCACCTTCGTCCCGTCAGCGGAAAAGACCAGCTGCCTGTAGGCCTCCACGTAGTCATGGATCTCTATATTCGTGGCATACCAGATATCATCGCGTCCGCCCATCAGCCCGCAAAAATCCTCTATGATCTGCCAGCTGTCCGTATCCTCGAATTCATAGCTGTGTCCCCACAGATAAAAAAGCATCGGGCGCCATCTGCGTTTTTCATTCAGGAATCTCTGCGCAAGCTCCATCAGATCCGGAACCGTATGGTGGCACGTGGGATCCCACTTCATCCAATCCTCCGGCAGGAGGAAAGCTCTCGAATCCACGACTGTTCTGGCGTAGACGATACCGCAGCTTACGGCGGCAGCTATCACAGAGTCGTTATACGTCCCGAACGGGTATGCCAGACCACGCACCATGCGCCCGTAGATCTGCTCGAGCGACGCGCGGTCTTCCTCTATCTCCCGCAGGCACAGCGGTGCCGGAAGCTGCTCGAGGAAAGGATGAGTCACTCCGTGACATGCGACCTCCATATCGCCCGCAGCGTGCAGCTCCTGACTCTCACTGAGCGTCAGCCTCCTGTGGCCGTGCTTTCCGACGTCGCCGACCGAGCCCTCCGGCGAGAACTGGCCGCTGTTTATATTAAATGTTCCACGGATGCCGTGCGCTCTCATGATGCCCGCAAGACGGACATCCTCAGTCACGTTGTCGTCATAGCTGAGCGTCAGGGCCTTGACCCTGCCGCCCGGAAAACGCATAAAAACCGTACTCACGGTCATACCTCCTTCTCGCCTGACGCAAATTTTACTTTCCGCCCTCATGCAGGGAGCGGTATTCCGCAGGCGAAACGCCGGTTATTTTTTTGAATGCTCTCCGGAAGCTGGAATCCAGAGAATACCCGACCGCCTCGGCGACCTCCCCGACTCTGATATCGGACGAGGCAAGCAGCTCGCAGGCACGGTCGATCCTCAGCTTTTCGATAGCCGAAGACAGGTTCACCCCGTACTCCTTCCGGTAGAGATTTGATATATAATTCTCGTGGAAATGGAAATTCCAGGCGATCTGCTTGATATTCAGACCGCTGTCCGCATAATGCTCTTTGATATAATCGTTTATGCTCACCGCGAGCGTATTCTGTACGCCGCTCTTTTTTTCGGTTATATTTCCTACCATTTCTATTATGGCCCTTTTCAATGACTCAAAGAATTTCTTTACGTCCTTCTCATGCATAAAAGCGCGGGCTTCCTCGGACAGGCTTATGTCCTGGCGATCCGCTACGGAAAGGACCGCGCTGCTTATCCTCATCTTCAGGAGACTGATCGCCTCGGGGGTCAGCAGTCTGCTGTTTTCTACAAAGTTTTTCACGTAGATATCCGTTATGACTGCATTTGCCTCGTCCGCAAGACCCGCGATCGTATAGTTGCTGATCTTGTCGTCGGTCTGCTCGGGATAGTAGACCACCTTGTCGGATATATCAGCCTGTGAGTAAAAATGCAGGTTTTTGCCCGTATTTTCACTGAAGCGTATGGTCTCCATGGCCTGCTCATACGAAAGATTGATATCCTCGAGCGAGTCTACCTGGGCGCCGACGCCGATCTGCAGATCCACGTTGTACTGATATTTGATCCTGACGCTGAGCAGAGATATTATCTCGTTTGCCAGCGCCAGATTATCAGACGAATTCAGTATGCATACCATCTCGTACGAAGATGTGTTGACCGTCTCCAGATCCAGACCGATGTTGTTTTCCAGCAGATCGAGGATCATTTCGCCAAAGCCGGTATATCCGTCCCCGAAATACTCCCCCGCGGACTCTCCAAGCTGAACGCAGAGGACCGCAAACCTGTTGCCGGTCTCCTGAAGCTCGAGAGTCGCAATAGCCGCCTGTCTGTTATCCTCATTCGCATAGCTGCCGTGAAGGAGCTGGCGCAGCACGCTTGCACGCTGAGACTTCTGCATTTCCTGCAGTTTCTCATGGTAAAACCTGTTGCGGTACGCCACCCTGTTCGCGTAGGTATGGAGAGTCTTAAGATCGGCGTACTCCGTACCCGCGCCGGCATCACTGCCTTCCTCGCCGCGCAGCAGGCCGAGGAGCTCCGAGATTTCCCGGTTGTTCTTGTGCGTGAAAAACACACAAAGCGAAAGGCTCGCGATCACCAGCAGAACCGTGGGAAGAAGCGTGATGACGATGCTTCCCATGTTGCTCTCGCGTATGGGATCCGGACAGAAGTACTTTATGATCCACCGTCCGTCATTGCACGAACGCGCGATGCCGTATACACCGTCCGTTCCCTCCACCGCGCTCAGCTCGCCGCCAAGTCCGGCCTCCGTCAGATCGCTGTATTCGTCGGATGAAGCGTATATGAGTCTGTCTCCGTCAAAGATATAATACGCCGTGCCATCACCCGCAAGATCGGCAAGATCCTGGAAAAGCACCTGAGTGTTCAGCGAGATGGCGAGCGTAGACGGATTCTTAATGCTCTGGTTGATGGGAACGGTAAGTCTGTATTCGATCACGTCCATCGGGCGGCTGTCGCACACAACGTGCAAAGTCCCCGAAAAACCGCTGCTCCAGACCATATCGTCCAGCTCGCCGATCACTTCCTCCGGCGTGCGGTCGGCAATTATGTACTGGTATCTGAAAAAGATCGACGCGTCATCGAGTATCGTGCTCGAAGCAATGATCCTGCCTATAAATCCGTCGTAGAAGTAGGCCTCCGCAACGTTCTCGTTTTTTGAAACGCCCATCAGAAGATCGCGCAGATTTCTGGCGCTCTCGAGAAGGTCCTCGCTTCCCGTGCTGTGACCGAGCACGTAGGATGAAAGCGAATTGCTCTGAGCGACCATATATGACAGCTCTTCTACCGAAGTAACCTTTCGGCTCACACGGTCCACAGCCGATATGACAGATCTCTGGCGGTCGGCAACGATCTCATCCGTATAATTCTTCGCGATCTGGCTGCTGAGTATAAGCACTGACAGAACAGGCAGCAGCGCTATAGCCAGGTACGGCCAGGCCAGATTCAAAACGGATTTGATCTTAGATCCCATGTGAGCCTCTCTAACGGATTACTTCTCTTCCTCCATCGTCGCAACGATCAGTGTATGATCTGCGCTGTTGGTGAAGTGGTATTTGATCTTATCGGAATTGCGCAGGAAAGCATTAAAATCCCAGCCCTCCTTCGTGCCGGTATGTCTGTTGTCATTGTAGAACGGAAAATCCGCACATGTCCAGAAACAGACCTCCGGGTCCACCAGCTTGTAGAGTGCAAGTGTGCCGCCGTTTGACCCGTGGTGCGCAGGCTGGAAGATATCGCTCTTCATGTAGCTGCCGAAGACCTGAGCCATCTGATTGTTCAGACCCTGCTCGCAGTCTCCGAGGAAAAGCGCATTCTTTCCGCTGTCGGTAAAATTAAACCTCCACGCGCCGGACGTGGCATTCATCCAGGCCATCTCGTGCGGCCAGAAATCTTCCTGAGCAAACAGGAATTCCAGCTCGCAGCCCGGCAGGTGCAGGACCTGGCCGGTGTGGTACACGTAGTGCTGCACATCCGGGAAATACGTATCGGCCGTATTCAGGAACGCGTCTATATATCCCGTAAAGGTCGTGGGGTCATTCGTCGAGTTCCCGCTTCCCAATCTTATATTATAAAGGTTCGGGAAGTTATATACTATAGTCTTAAGGTCAAATTCGTCTGAGTGAAGCTTCACAAAAGGCGGGAAAAGACAGATATGGTCCGGATCCGCGTGGGTGATCATCCAGGTGACCTGAGGTTTTTCACCTTCGGGCGTCTTTCTGACAAGGAAATCCCAAAGAGCTGCCATATCGGCCTCGTGGTCCCTGTAGTAGGACTGCTCCACCTTCTCGCCCGCGTCGTTGGTATAGCTGTAAGTCAGAGGGGTGCTGGTGCCCCAGCCTCCGTCTATGACCACAAAGCTGCCGTCGGCAAGCTGGATCACGTTGCACTGGACGCTTGCGCTCATACCGATCTCCGAGACGGAAGGCTCAGCCTTTTTCTCAAAATCGGTCACTGCAGCCTCCGGTCCGAGATACCTCAGCTTTCCGTATACCAGTCTGAATTCGTGCATGGCGTAAAAATAATTGCAGTGCACCAGCGTATCACCCTTGGTAAAGGTGGTGAAGCGGTTGTTCATGATGTCGTTTTCCTGAAAGAGAGTATAACCCGCATCCTTCAGCTTCTGCTCATATGCAGCGATCTCGGCATCCGCACCTGCCTTATCCATATTTGAATAAATGATCTGGTAATTATCGGAGCCGCAGTCATGGACGTCCGTGATCTCTCCGCTTGCCGTCTCAAATTCCGGCACCGTCTCCGAGATGGCGCACACGTTCCTGCCGCCCAGGCTCTCTGCCGGCAGGACGAAAGAGCCGTCCGCCTGCTTTGTTATCTCGTTCCTCAAAACAGAGCTGACCTCCTTTGCAAACTCTTCTGCGCCGAGCGATATATACAGACCGCCGTCGTCCGTAGCAAGCTCATACTGCGTATAAGTTATGCCCGGATCCGTACCGCCGAGCCCCGCAAGCTGCGCGGCCGTACCGATGTGGATGGCTTTTCCGCCCTCCGGTGCGGCGTCAGCCAGCTTGAACTGCGCGCCTGTCTTGATCGTCAGGTCGGTCATATACTCTCTGGCTGCATCGCTGTCGCTGAGATGGTTTACTATGACGTAGTCTGTCTGACCGTCACGGGCGATCTCGATGCCGCCTCCTGCGACCTGACCGCTGCCATCAGACGCAGTGCCGCTGCCATCCGTTCCGGCTTCTCCTCCGCCTCCGCCGCAGCCGGCCAGAAGCACGGCTGCGATGAGGATGGCGGTAATAACTGACAAATAACGTTTCATGTGTTTTTGCCCCTTTTTTTCATGATTCAAATTCGTCTTCCGGTCCTGCGGTAGCCTCAGGACCGCTGGCCATGATGACACAGGAGGAATTATCCGTAAGACAGGATAATAAGATCCTGAGATCTGCATGTTCATATTTCTTTTTGCTCATAACTGCTCTCCTCCAGTCTACTGATTAATGGCGCGAAGATACTCTTCCGCACTCACACCGTAGTTGTACATGGCCTTTACCAGTGCTTTCACACCATTATCAGCATTTTCTCTGTTAAACATACGGTAAGCGTAGCTGTTCAGGCTGTACACAATCGATGCATCGTCATTCTCATTCACCGACGCACTTACCGTCAGCACGTCATCGTACTGAGTGGGCATAAGTCCGGGAGAAGTGGCATAGTATTCGTTGATACCTCCGTTAGTTATGTTCATCGGCACCGTGGTCTCTCCCAGAGTCATGTTCATGGCCACGTCGTTTATTGAAGTTTCCCCGTTCAGTGAGAATCTGACTCTCAGATAGTTCACGTTGCCATGCATGATGGTGGCCGACTTGACCGTAACTCCGCTGCCGGTCCTGCCGCTTATGTCGATCATATCCGGGTCATTGATCGTCCTGTCGCTTGCCGGGATTCCATCGCTCACGAGAGATCCTGTCTTATACCCCGTATAGGTCTGAAGCGTCCCGCCATAGACCAGAAGGTCATTTATCAGGGTCTTGAGCGCGGCAAGCTGATCGTTAGTATATCCGTCGATCGATTCGGCGTCCAGATATGCCTGGCAGAGCTGCTTAAGGGAGAAGGTCTTGCTTCCCAGTTCCTGTCCGTCACCGCTTATAAGCGTGGCCGTCACTTCATCTCCCATAGTCCACGGCGTGATGCCGTTGTATGTGAATTTATATGTTCCGTTGACCTCAGCTGTTTCCGGAAGCGGGATATCCTTCGTGTATTCACCGTACTCAAAACGCATTACCGCTCCGTCAGCGCTCTCATCTGCGAAATCCGCAAAGCAGCTGACGCCGAGATTCTCATGCAGCACCAGACCGACGTTATCACTGATGCCGGGCTGTTTGAGCTTGTACACGCAGGCGTCCGCCCAGACAAACGAACCGCCGCTGTTATTATTCGCGCTGCTTACAGTCTCCAGCTTCAGATAATCATACCCTTTGACGCTGACGTCGAATTCCGCGATAAGGTATGACCTTATTCCCTCCGCGTAGGAAAGAAGCTCAAAACTATTTCCGTCCCTGCTTCCGTATACATTGAACCTCAGAGTATATGTATTGGTGTTCGGATCGGTCAGCGTACCGGTGGCTCCCGCAACGGAGTAGAACCTATCTGCATCCGTACCTCTCAGATCAAAGGTCACTGAGGCAGGCGTACCGCTGTTTTTGGAAACAAGTCCTGCCAGTCCTTTTTCGAACTTGCTCCCGTAATAACCTAGTATTATCTCCTCTGTATTGTACTGTATACTTGATGTCGTGCCGTTTACATCCGTCACGGTTAACGTGCGGTAATCTTTTCCGGTATCATACTTAGATGCGGAGATCTCATACCGACTTCCCTTACCGTTAAAGGCAAAGGTCTTCGGCACAGCCGCGTCATGATCCCAGTTTGTGTCGAGTTTGTAATCGCGGGGCGTACTGCCGCTGCTAGGAACTATATAGCTGGCGATTCTGGCTGCGGTGCCGTACATATCCGAGAGATAACTCGTCTCCGCAGCCTTCGGAATTCCCGCCGGGACGGCTGCCTTTCCCAGATTCTCAGCTTTGGAAGATACATTATATATGCAGGCGTCTCCCCATGCGAAGCCGCTGTTGAACTGATAATTGTTATTCCAGTTGATCTTGCTGTCTTCCGCCGCATCGCTGGAAGTCTCGAGCTTCAGATACTTGTATCCGGTGATATCCTCGTCGATCTCGCCGGCAAGCCATGCCCTGATGGCGGGAACATAAGCGATAAGCTCGAAATCACTGTCATCGGTGCCGGTCTTGCTTCCGTACAGGCTGAAGGTGAGTTCGTAGGGATATGTGCCTGTGGCGTCCTGATTGCCGCGGCTCGTGATGCCTACTGCGGAATAAAAGCGCTGCGCATTAAGCCCACTGATATCGTATACGATACTTGTGGCTTTCTTGTTCGCGGGACCGACGATGGCGGAGAGACCGTGTTCAAAGACAGTTCCCTGAAAGGAGAGAGCTATAGTCGTCGGCCTGTAGGTTACGCCGTTGTTGGATACTCTGTATACGCCTTCTGAATCAGTCTGGATGGCTGCGCCTGTCTGACCGGTATAGATCTCGAGTCTGGTGGTGCTGCCTGCATAGAAGCTGAGGAGATCCAGATCGGAGGCGTGTCCTGCGTCCTTTATTCGCAGCGGGTAGCTGCGGTCCTTGTAGAAGGTCAGAGGACTGTCGACCTTGTTCTGATATCCGATGACGAAGCTGGACTTTTCTGTAAGTGAAGACAGATAGGTGACGGTGGATTCGATCGCGTCACTGCTTTTGCCGGAGAAGGTATCTGTCGATGTGATGGTTCCATTTGCGGCCATAGGCGTATACAGGCAGACATCGCCCCAGGCGTAGGCGCCGCCGGGCGCTTCACCATCGCTGACACACTCAAGCTTTATATAGTTCCAGCCGCTGATATTCACGTTAAACTCGGCAGTGTTGTATGCGGTATTCGCGCTCTTGTTATAGCCCTCGATCCCGCTTACCTCCGAGAGCAGGGTAAAGCTGGAGGCTGCGCTGTAGGCGTCGGCCATGCTGCCGTATATGCGGAAAGTCAGGTCATACTTTTTGGAAGCGTCAGTCTTGTTGATAGCCTCTCCGGTAATGCCTGCCACAGCGTGAAGCATGCTGCCGCTGATATTCCTGATATCAAAGACTACCTGGCTGGTATCCACCCTGTCGCTGGTGGCGTGGCCGCCAAGACCCTTTGAGAAATATTTGCCTGTATATCCGAGGACGATGTCCTTTGCGAAAATAGTCCTGTTCGCCTCGGCATACGTCGTGACGTCAGTCCTGCCAGTCGGATACTTCGAGCTCGTAACATTGCTCACAGCCTTGCTACTGTTCCAGAGAAAGAGCGAATTTGCCTTAAAGGACTGATCCACCCAGAACGGCTTTGCGCTGTCGTACCCCGACGCATGGACCATAACGGAGGTATCGCCGTACTTATCCGACAGATAGGTCACATCCGTGCCCCTGTATCCGTCATACGCGCCCGTGGTGACCAGACGTCCGCCGCCAAGCTCCTCGGTCAGCGTGGAAAGCTTTATCGTATGCGTCGCGGAGTTTGTGTAGTGGCTGACTCCCGCGGCATTCCTCAGGATAGCGTTGAAAGAAAATCCGGAATATTCTCCCGTATGTCTCTGGTCATAATAGAACGGAAAATCTCCGCAGCACCACAGACAGACCTTGACGTCGTCCTTCAGCAGGTCGTAGAGAGCTTCAGTCCCGCCATTTGAGCCATGGTGCGCGGGCTGTACGATATCGCTGGCAAGGTATGAGCCGTAGATCTCCGCCATGCGGTTGTTCAGCTCAGTCTCGCAATCGCCGAGGATCAGGATGGTCTTTCCGCCCACCGTCATCCTCCAGGCTCCGCTCGTGTGGTTGCATGAGGTCGGAACCGCAGGATACAGATCCTCGTGTGTCATAAGAAATTCGATCTCGCAGCCGGGCAGGTAAAGCTTCTGACCGGTATGATAGAGGAAGTGATCCGCGGAGGCAAAGTGGCTCATAAAGCTGGCGGCGTAGACCTTGGAATTTCCGCTGCTGACCGTATTCACATTCCACTGCTCCAGCAGGCTGTCAGCGGGGAAGTTGCAGACTACGGTATTCACGTCGACGCCCGAGGAATACTTATCCATAAATACGTACGGGAGCGTGATGTGATCCGGATCCGCATGAGTGATCATCCACGTTATCTGAGGCTTTGAGCCTGAGGGAGCTTTTGCGGCGAGGAAATCATACAGAGCCTCCATATCCGCGAGATGATCCCTATTATAGGTCATCGTGCGCGTATAATAGCTGCCGCTGTAGCTTCTTCCCTCAGCGCTGTAGCCGTAGCCTCCGTCGATGATGACGAAGCTGCCGTCGGCAAGCTGCACCACAAGGCAGGCTACCGAATCGCTCATGCCGATGATCGAGATCGACGGCTCGGCGACCGTATCATACGCCGGAACCTCCCCGGCAGAAGCTGCCCCAAGGTAGCTCTCCGGTCCGTACACTATATGAAATTCCCTGTATGACGAGGAGCCGACGTAGCAGCAGTGCACGACATCGTACTCGCCCTCGCTTCCGCTGAAATAAGTAAAGGATCTGCTGCTTCCGGCGGTATTTGCCTGACGCAGGGTAAATCCGGCATTTTCGAGCGAGACCATGTAGGCGTCAAGCTCACTGTCCGGATCTTCGGATCCCGTCATATCATAGAGTATCTCAAAATGACTGTTGCCGCAGTCATAAGGCTCTGTATTCAATCTTGAGCCCAAGGTCGTAAACTCCGGAATATCCGTCCCGTAGACAAGACCTGTCGTCTCCGCCTCAGCAATGACTTCGCCGGGCGCGAATGCGCCCAGCGGTGTCAGTGCCATAAGCAAAGCAAGTACTATGGCTATTGCTTTTTTCATGATCAACCTCCGAAGTAATTAGCCAGAACGTCTGCGTATGCTTCGTTCATCGTGTCCAGATAATCCTGGATGCCGAGATTCTCCAGTTCCTCCCAGAAGAGTTCCACGGTGCTGATATCCCTCTGTCCGGTGATGAATTTTGCGGATTCCTTCGTGATGTAATTCTGGATCGTAGTGATGATATCCGAAGTCTCGGCTGCCTTCTCGGAATCGAGATACACTCCGTCCAGTCTGATCGACGTAGCGTAATCGCTCCATTTATCTATGGTGATAAGTCTCCAGTGACCGTCATTCGTATTATCGTCAAGCTTAAGGTTGTCGATACACTCGTATTTCTCGCCCGTCACGGAATCGGTGAACTCGATCATTTTTCCGGTACCGGACGTCACGACTGCCGGACGCAGACCTGCGTTATCAAACGGGAAGATGCGGTCGCGGCCATATGCGGCCATGGACGCGTAGACGCCGTCTTTGACCATCTTTGTGGTGATGTCGCCATTCTCGTCGTAGTACCAGCCGTCCACGAGTCCCAGCGGATCCTCGCCCTGCTTCGGGCCGTAGCGGTAGATCATGGCGCCTTCTTCACTGTAGATGAAGTCAAGCATGATAGCTATGAGCTCGGGATATTTGGTCTTTGAAGATACCCACAGCGTATCAGCCGTATAGTAGCTGAGTCTGCTGACATGGATCTCTTTGTTGTCTCCCATCAGGATAGGGTTCGCACAGACGATATCTCCGAAAGCCGCGGGATCCTCGCCCACATATTCCAGAGTCCACCATGCCAGAGCGCCGCAGACGCCGTCTCTCATGAGACCGCCGGCAGTAGTATCACTCACGCTGAAGTAATCTCTCGCCAGCATGCCCTCCGTATAGAGAGTATTCATGATGGATATGAAATCCTTGTACGCGGGCGTATACGCGGGAACGACAAGCTGGCCGTCTTTGAGCATCAGGTTCGAGCCGTACTTGTTAGGCTCCGTTCCGTAGAAGCCAAGACAGGTCCAAAGGTATTTCTCCAGGAAGGAGCCTGCGCTGACTACGGGGATCGGAGTCTTACCGCCGTCGAGCTTCATGTTCTTAAACGCGCGGAGCGTATCGATGAATTCCTGCTGAGTAGTAGGGTTGGTCCTGCCGCAGGCGTCCAGCCAGCTCTGGCGGTAGTACAGACGCTCGGAAGTGCCGTAGCAGCCCGAGGCGTACTGCGAAGGAGCTATATAAGGAAGCGCATAGACGCCGCCGTTAGGGGTGGTGATATTGGGCAGGATGTCAGGATACTTCTCGAGCCAGCTGCACAGATTCGGCATCAGGGAGTCGTTCAGATAAGGCGTCCAGTCGAGGAGCATTCCTTCTTCCATGCCGTAGCGGGCAGCGTTTGTCTTGCCAAGGCTGATACCCCAGACGATATCAGGCAGCGTATCGGTGCCGAGCAGGAGGGCCTTCTCCTGAGAGGCCTCATTGGACTGCTGAACGTCGATCTTCACGTCATAGCCCTGCTGCGCAAGCCAGTATTCCATATATTTAAAGAACCAGAGGTCCTTCGCATCTGTCGTGGATCCAGCGTGGCGCTGAGTCACTATCTTGAGAGTGACGGGCTCGTTGATCACGGGTTTATTCGTGATCTGAGGCACTGTGCTTTTTCCGGCCTCGCCGGTGGCGTCTTCCTGACCCGCCGCGCCGCTTCCGGCCGCTGCGGACGTCTTCTCATCACTTCCGCCGCCGCAAGCAGTCAGGCAGGTAAGCACCATGACCGATGCAAGCAGAAGGGAAAGCATTCTGACTAATGTTTTTTTCATAAATGTTCCTCCTTAATTAACTTATTCAAAAAAAGCGAGTTTTTTACCTCATCTGTCAGTCGGGCAGTATAGAAATGATCAGCCCTTGAGCGATCCGACCATGACTCCCTTTACGAAATGCTTCTGTACGAAGGGGTAGATGGCCAGCATGGGCGCGCTCGAGATAAATACCAGAGCATACTTCATGGTGAGCGCCTGGTAGGCCTGGCGCGACGCGTCGGCGATAAGCTCGGCGTCGCCCGTCTGGAGCGCGTCAGTATAAGCGGACTCATTCAGGATCAGAATATTGCGCAGGACCAGCTGCAGCGGCTGAAGCTCCTGATTGTGAGTATAGATCAGCGCACTGAAATAGCTGCTCCAGTGACCGACCGCGCAGTACAGCGTGATGACCGCGATGATCGGAGCGCTGAGCGGCAGCACGAGCTTAAAGAAGCACCGCAGCTCACTGGCTCCGTCGATCCTCGCCGCCTCGTAGAGGGACTCAGGGATATTGTTCTGGAAATACGTTCTCGTAACGATCACGTGATATACGCTCACGCCGCCGTTGATGATCAGGATCCAGGGCGTATCTATAAGGCCCATGTTTTTGAAAAGCAGGTAATGAGGGATCATTCCGCCGCCGAAATACATCGTGATCAGGAACAGCGTCATAAAGAGATTCCTGCCGTACATGCGCTTTTTGCTGAGAGCATACGCGCTGGGGATGGTCAGCAGCAGATTAAATGCGGTGCCGACCACCGTATAAAAGATCGAGTTGCGGTAGCCGCGCCAGATCGCGCTGTTGGTAAAGACCAGCTTGTATGACTCGACCGAAAAACCGCTCGGAAGGAAATTGACCTTGCCGCTGTAGACGTCGTAGGGATCAGAGATGGACGCTATGATGGTCAGATAGAGCGGATAAGCGCACATCAGTACCACCAGAGTGACCGCCGCATATACGATGAACAGGAACAGCCGGTCGCCCTTGGAATTTTTTATGTGATTCAGTTTCTTCTTGCCATTGCTCATGTCATCTCACCTCCCGCATCAGAACAGACTGATCTCGGTCAGTTTTTTGGACAGCCGGTTAAAGGCCAGCAGGAGTATGATATTTATCACGTTGTTAAAAAGCCCTATGGCAGTGGAATAGCTGTACTGTCCTCCCAGAATACCGACCTTATACGTATACGTAGAAATTACGTTTGATACATCGGCGACAAGATCGTTTTCCATCAGCAGGATCTTTGTATAGCCAAGGCTCATTATACGGCCCATTCGCATCAGCAGCGTGATCATGATCGTGGGCATGATCGTGGGCAGGTTTACGTGCCACATGACCTGGAAGCGGCTCGCGCCGTCGATCCTCGCTGCCTCGATCTGCTCGCTCGGCACCGCAGAGAGCGCCGATATATACAGGATCGTGCCCCAGCCCAGATTCTGCCAGAGTCCCGACAGAACGTATATCGGGGCGAAGGCTCCCGGCTCTCCCATAAAATACATCCTCTCGCCGCCCATAGCGTCGATCAGGTTGTTTATCGGGCCGTTCGAAAGGTCCAGCATCAGCATGACGAGCGATACCACGACGACCTCCGAAAGGAAGTGGGGCATGTAGCTGACCATCTGCGCTACCTTTTTGAACTTCATATTCGTCAGCTCGTTCAGGAACAGCGCAAATATGATGGCGCAGGGAAAAGTGGCCAGCGAAAGAAGAGTGATCGACAAGGTATTGCGGATCATCTTCCAGAAATAGGGATAATTGAAGAAGCGGATGAAATTGTCGAAGCCGACCCAGGGGCTGCCCATCACGCCCTTGCTGGGGCGGTAATTCTGGAAAGCCATCAGTATGCCGTACATCGGCCCGTACTGGAATATCAGTATATAAAGGAAAGCAGGCAAAAGCAGCAGATACCACTGCCAGCTCTCACGCAGACGCTTCTTTATATATCTGCCGGAACCTGGTTTTATTGGTCTCGCGACTTTTTCTTTACTGTTCTCTTTTCGCATGAGAATCCTCCCCTACATAACTCTTTGTAAGGATTATAAACAATAGGTTTTTCTATTGATAGGAGCAAATTCCACTTTGACCGTTCAGAATCAAAGAGCTTTGACCGGCGCGATCGAAAAGGTTTGCAAGTCGAAGCGGCGTTGTGATAGATTAAATTCGGGAATGTTTCTATAGTTAATTAAGGAATGATCCCACCTTTGATCTTTTTCTATTACCAGGAGGTACTCATGAAACTGTTTAAACGGTTAATGTGTGTTCTGTTAAGCTCGGTTATGGTGCTCGCTGCGGCGGTTCCGGCTGCGGTTCCCGCCTACGCGGAAGCTGTCACGGTGCCTACGATCAGTTCCACCGGCAGCACCGCCGGAAAGAACTCCCACGCGATCGCATCATCTGTGCGACTTCTTTCCGATTTATATAATACTGACAAAAAAATCTCCGAATACGTCATCGGCTACCAGAACGACGAAGACGCTCCGCAGACCTTCTTTGTGAACCGCAATTTTCCGCTGCGAATCAAATCCATGCACGGCAGCGATCTGGACCTGGTCAGCCTGTACAACGGCTCCAGCTCCAGACTGGAGATCTACACCGGTTCCACGGCGAGCGGCTGCTATACCGAGGGCGGCATCACCTACCGCACTGTCGGCGACCGTACGCTCTCTGCCAGAGACATTCTGCTTGGGTATAATGCGTCGAAATACAACAACGGTATTTCCGGTCTGCTCTCTCCGAGCGGCAAAAAGCCCTGCTCCATCATCTACGATCTGCAGGGGCTTGACGCGGACTACTTCTACAGTGTGGTTGGTCTGACGAGCCGCGGCAACGATGCTTCAAACTGGAACAAGAACGCCTGGACTATGACCTGCAACGTCTACGGCAGCACTACCGGCACGGATGACGCGGATTTTACCCTGCTTGCTACCTCGACGGGCATCAAACAGTGGCTGACTGCCGAATTCGATGTCTGCATCAGCGGATACAGATATCTGAAGCTCGAAGCTGTCGCTACAGGGACCGCAGTCAATACCAGAAACAACTATCAGTTCGACGGCGCTTTTTCCTGGGCGGACGCCTGTGTGTATCAGACCGAGCGCACTTCATTCGCTGTTCAGACCTCATGGAATGATACCGGCAACGAAAGCTACCGTCCCGACTCCATCCAGCTGCAGCTGCTTGCCGACGGAGTTCCCTCCGGAGCACCTGTCACCGTCAGTTCTGAGAGCGGCTATGGCTATTCATGGCCTTCTGTTCCCAAATACAACGCTTCCGGCGCCGAGGCAGTCTACAGCGTGACTGCTTCCATTCCGAATTACCGCGTCTCATATGAGAATGGCATCCTGACGTGCACATTTGTGCTTGAAACGGAATTCTCCGTCACGGTAGACTGGAACGATTCTGACGACGCCTATGGAGTGCGCCCGGCGCAGCTTGCGCTGCAGCTCTACGCAGACGATGCGCCGTACGGCGATCCGGTGTCTGTAGACGCCGCTGCTGAGTGGACGTACAAATGGGAACGCCTTCCCGCAAGAAAAGAGGGAGCCTCTGATCCCGTCTCCTACAGTGTCAAAGTCACAGCCGATCCCGAATATTACACCTCAGCCGTGGACGGCGACCTCGTCTCCATGACCTCCACATATGATCCTGCGGTACAGACCGTCTCATATGCCTCTGACATACTCTGGGTAGATGAGGACGAGAGCGCCCGCCCTTCCGAGATCAGACTTCAGCTCTTTGCCGACGGTGCGGCCAGCGGCGACCCCGTCATTCTGAACAGTGAAAACGGCTGGAAATACACATGGGAAGGTCTGGCAAAGCACAGAAACGGCACCGATCCCGAGACCGTAGTCTACAGCGCGAAGGTAGAGGAGCTTCCTGCCAACTACGCCGTAGTTTACTCCGGCAAACGCATCATCATCTGCACATTCCGTTCCCTTATAGATTATGTCCTTAAGGTAGTCTGGAACGATTCCGACAACGCTCCGGGGCTGCGTCCCGTGAGCCTTAACGCGCAGCTCACCTCTAACGGCGACGCCATCGGCGAACCCGTAACTATCGATGATTCCAACGAGTGGTCGCATACATGGTCCGGGCTCTATGCCTCCTCCACCGGTTCCTGGCGCGATGCCGGAGACGGCGATTTCCGCGGCGCGGAGGAGATAAAAGAAGGCACCCAGGTCACATATCTCACCGACCTTGCCTATCTGGAGTCTTCTAACAGCAGCGGAGCGCCCGCTGCCGTAAACTACCCCTACGGCGGCAAGACTACCGACAAGATCATAATCGGCGAGGAAAACACGGTCTTTGAAAAGGGTCTCGGCGTCCATCCCGAAGTTCCCTCCAATAAAGGCGGAGAAGGCTGGACGATCTACGATATCAGTGCTCTTAACGCTGACCGTTTCTATGCGGCCGCAGGCATCACAAATGCAAACGGCAAAAACGGAAGTTCCCAGGGCGTCATCTTCCGTGTATTCGGCGATTACGGCGACGGCGAGTATGTACTTCTCTCCTCTTCGGATACGATCACCGGAAAGAAGACCGGAGAATTCTCCGTGGGCATCAGCGGCGTGAAAAAGCTGAAGCTGGCGATATACCCCGCCGGCACGAACAACTGGTCATGCGGCAGCATCTGGGCCGACGCCTGCGTATATACTTCGACGAGCATCTGCGGACCCATGGCCAATTACTCCGTAGACTTTGAGGGTCTCCCCGAAGAATATGATGTGAGCGTTGCAGACGGCGTCACTACCCTTACTTATCTGCCAAAGGCCGAGCGTGAAGTCTCCGTAATCTGGAACGACAACGACGACCAGTACAAGCACCGTCCCGAGTCCGTCAGGGTCAGGGCATACGAAGGCGATACGCCCAGCGACTATGTATTCCGTCTGAATGCAGCAGACGGCTGGAAAGCCACAGTCTCTCTGCCCCTCTACGCTGCCGGGACCACAACTCCCGTCACCTATACGCTGCGTCAGGACCCCGTGCCTGAGCTCTACAAGGAGAGTATCAGCGGCGATGCGATCACAAATACTTTTGATCCGTCGACTATCCTGGCTGCATATACTCCCAGCGAGAACGGTGATTACAAGGGAGCCTCCGACATTAAGAGCGGATCGCTGACATATCTGTCCTATATAGACTATACGGAATCCTCTAATACGAACGGCGCCTCCACTTCACGTGACTGCCCTTACGGCAGCACGGCAGGCGCACTGATCATCGGCAAGAAGGATACCTCTTTCTCACTTGGTCTCGGCGTGCATCCCGAGAGCCCCACGGCACAGACACCTGAGTCCTGGACTACCTATGACCTCTCCGGCATGGATGTGGACCGTTTTTATTCCGCCGTCGGCATCACCAATCCCAACGGCAAGAAGGGCGTCTCAAAGGGCGTCATCATGAGAGTATACGGAGAGTACGGCGACGGCGTTTACAGGCTTCTGGGCGAATCACGTATCATCACCGGCAAAGACAGCGGAGAATTCCTGGTAGATATTTCAGGAGTTAAGAGCCTGAAGCTCGGCATCGTAGCCGCCGGCACCGATCACTACTCCAGCGCTTCAGCCTGGGCGAACGCCTGTGTATTCAAATATGAAAAAGGCGGAGAATCCTTCTCAGGCAGCAAGGTGGTCCTGCCCGGCAAATACACCGCCAGCAAGAGCGGGAATTACACCACCACGGTCAAGGCAGTCTCCGGCTCGGTCAGGTTCCTGTCGGATCTGACTTATACCGAGGCCTCGAATACGACCAGCAAGGAATACCCGAACGGCAAGCCCACCAACCTCGACCATCCTTACGGAGAAGCAGGCGACATAGTGATAGGCACCAAAGCCCAGAAGATAAAGAAGGGCCTCGGCGTCCATCCGAAGGCAGCGAGCACCTCCAAGCCTTCGTTTACCACCTATGACCTGACCTCTCTCGATGTGGACCGTTTCTACGCAGTAGTCGGCATCACGAACGAAAAGGGCAAGAACGGACAGTGTGAGCCTGTCTACTTCCGTGTATACGCGGATTATGAGGGACAGGGCAAATACACTCTGCTCGCCGAGTCAGACTATATCTCCGGCAAGCAGACCGGCGAGTTCGACGTGGATATCACCGGTGCGAAATACCTGAAGCTCATGGTCTTTGCATCCGGTGCCCATACCTCCTGCGGTTCCGTCTGGGGCAACGCCTGCGTATACAAGTACAGCTCAAAGGGCTCCGAAAAGATCCACACCAATAACTCCACCCTGAATTATGAGCTTAACTACAAGGCAAGCAAGGGCAACTATACCGAAGACCTGAAGGCCGCAGAGGGTTCTGTGATCTTCCTGTCCAAGACCGATTTTGTCAAATCGGCAAATACGACGAATGACAAATATCCGAAGGGCCAGCCCACGAACTACAACCACCCTTACGGTTCCACCGCCGCTATCGCCAAGATCGGCAAAAACAACCAGTTCTTCTATACCGGACTGGGAATGCATCCGATGAATCCGAACAAGCCCGTGAACGGTTCCATCGAATCCTACACGATCTACGACCTGAGAGGTATGGATGTCAACCGCTTCTACTCTGCCATCGGTCTTACTAATACAAAAGGCAAGAATGGCAACTCAAAGGGCACGATCTTCCGCGTGTATATCGACAAGAAGGGCAACGGCAGCTGGCAGCTCATCGGCCAGTCCGATATCATCACCGGTTTCATGTCGGGAGAATTCGATCTCGACATCACCGGAGCCAAGCAGCTTAAGGTAGCCGTGGTAAGTGCGACCAAGACTCACGATTCCAGTGCAGTCTTCTGGGCAAACGCCTGTGTCTACAAATACGACGAAAACGGCTCAGTCAGTATCCATAAGAACCACGAAGGCCCCGCGACGCCTCCCAAGGCCCATCCCACGGACAATTATTATCCGTCCAAGGACGGCACCTATATGGGACTGCCTATGGAGTATGACAAGTGGAGCGTGCTCCTCTCTGCACTGAGCTATGTGGACTCTTCTAACACGAGCAACGCCACGTATCCGATGGGCCAGCCCACGACCGTAGACCATCCGTACGGCAAGCCCGAGGATATCATCTGTATCGGCGAGCAGGAAGCGCTGTTCTTTGACGGACTGGGAATGCATCCCAAGAATCCCGTGCTGCCCATAGACTATTCTATCGAGTCCTGGACCATCTACGACGTCGCAGAACTCGGTGCGAACCGCTTCTACTCCGCGATAGGCATCACGAACAGCAACGGCAAGGCCGGCAAATCGCAGGGCGTCATCTACCGCGTATACGTCGATTACGGTGACGGGACCTGGGTCAAGGTCGCAGAGTCCGAGAACATCACAAAGAAGATGTCCGGTGAGTTCATAGACGTGGACATCACCGGAGCCAAGCTCGTGAAGCTCGCTGTCATCTGCGGCGGCAGTGCTCATGATTCCAGCGGCTGTGCCTGGGCAAACGCAAGCTTCTATTCCACTACAGGCCCTCTGACGCTCCCGTCCAGGGAAACAAAGCCTCATGACGACAAGCCCGCCGAACCTGTCACGGAGGCGCCGACCGAGGCAGCGGAAGAACCTGCGGAGCCTTCCGACGGTCTGTCCACAGGAGCGCTGATCGGCATCATAGCCGGCGCCGTAGCTGCGGTCGGAGCTGCAGTGACGATCTTTATCGTCGGCGGTAAAAAGAAAAAGGAAGAAGAATGATCTCCTTCCGAGGATATAAAACAGGCGTGGCCCTTGCGGTCACGCCTGTTTTTTGCGGCGGCACAACACGATACCCGTCACGGCTGCGGACGACGCAGGGCCTGCCGGGCGTACTTTTTTTATATATTGTACAAACCGATCAAAATCAAATCTAAACCGCTCATAATCCAACGTGCTTTACCGGATCCGTTGTACATGGATATTTAGTATGTTATGTTAACATTGTCTTTTTGGATAGATAATATCCGATCGATTTGGATATAAAAGTGTCAAGGAGGTCAGCTTTTATGAAGTTTAAAAGGTTTTTAAGCATTTTTCTTGCTTTGGCCATGGCTCTTGGACTTCTGACAGTCCAGGCGTCAAAAGCCGAAGCCGATATCCAGGGCACAGGCGGAAAACTGGTGCACCAGGGAGTATATACCGGACGCAAAGGAAATGTCACGGCGTATCTCTCGGATCTCTATGGAACCGAGCAGGTGAAATACGCTCACAGTAATATTGATGCCGCTCCTTTTACTAAGGACAAATCCTTCCAGGGCGACGGCAGCAAAGCATATCCTATTTATCTGTGGAATGCCGACCATACTGTAAACGTGGTCAATCCCGAACTTCATCCTGACGGCAGAGAGTTAGTGACGTTGGCAGAGGGAACTCACACCTTTATGGGTAACGACATAGTGCTTGGCTATCAGGGTGTACTCTTTGAGAAAGGTCTCGGCGGCCACCTTATTGACAGTACGGGCGAAGGCTACGACGGGAATCCCAGTGCTATCGTCTTTGATATCAGCGGCATTGAAGCATCCAAATTTTATGCAGTAGCAGGTCTTACCGGCGATGCGGCAAATAAGCCCACCACGCTTGTTGAAGGTACGAATGATTATGGTGTGACCTTTGCCGTTTACGGAAGCTCTGCCACGGAATACGCTGACAATATGGAGTTCACTCTGATATCTTCCGTCGACGGTATAGGCGGATATGCCGATACAACTGCAAACAGCAAAGTTTATAATACCGCGGAATTCGATCTTGACATCTCCGGGTATAATTTCCTGAAGCTTGAGGCTGTGACCGATGGCAACGCAGGGGGCGGTTCCTATGCCTGGGGCGATGCTTGTCTGTATGAGCCTCTCAGCGCAAATGCAGCTATCACCAGACCAGAGAATCTTACAGGTAAAAATGCGGAAGCAATAGCAGATTCCGTACACTATCTCTCTGATCTGTACAGCACCGACGCTCTTTCAAGCAGCTTTGTTATCGGCGCCAGCAGCAAGGTCGCTTCCCCCAGACAATATGCTGTTGACAAGAATTTTGATTCAACACTGTATATCTTTACCGGTGCCAGCGTATCTTCACGTCTTGGTATAAACTCTTCAAACAGTCCGAGAGTCTGCACCATCACAAACCCGGACTCATCCACATCTGATGTGACTTATCTCAGAACCGATATTGCACTCGGTTATCGCGGAACTAAATACGAAAAGGGACTCGGAGGGCTGGCTTCCCCCGGTCATTGCAAACCCGCTTCGATCGTATATGATCTTCAGGGGCTCAATGCCGAACGTTTCTATGCCGTTGGCGGTATCACCGGAACAGGCAACACGAACGATAATACTAATAATGGCCGCGAACTCTGTTTTAGTGTTTATGGCAGCAAATCAGGAACAAACAAGAATGATTTTGAACTCCTGGCTTATACCAAAAATGTTCACGCATATCTGACAGCTGAGTTTGATTTGGATATAAGCGGTTACAGATACCTCAAGCTTGAGGTTGAATGCAGTTCTACCAGCAATGGCGGTAAAAGTTTCGCCTGGGGCGATGCCTGCGTATACCGTGTGACTCCCGAAGAGGCACCTGCAGTCAACGAGATCTCTACCGCTGCCGTGACCGCGGGATCCGACCTGACTCTGACCGTAGGAGCGACCGTATCCGACACCGTGACCGCGCCTAAGATGCGCTTCACGGGAATCGGCGAAGACACTACAGTAAGCGGTACAAAATCAGGGGATTCCTGGCAGTTCACCTTCCCGGGAATCTACTCCCAGCTCATGACCGATACCATCACCATGGAGCTTCTGGATGACGCCGATCAGGTGATCGATTCCGACACTTACAGTATCGTTCAGTACTTTGACGATCTGTATGCGCTCGGCCAGACGAGTGAAGGCCTCACTTCTATGGGACTTACCGCTGATAAATTTGCGGAAATGACGACCCTGCTTGCCGATATCCTTGAGTACGGCGCAGCAGCTCAGGGATACTGCGGATACAAGACAGATTCTCTCGCCAATGCCGCAGCGTGGGTAACTGCCGCGAAAACTCAGACCTTCACCGCTCCCGAGACTGACTTTGTGCTTGGACTCATTACCTCCGGCACTGACAGGTTCTGCAGCGCAACCCTCAAGCTGACCAACGACGTCAAGATTATCATCAAGGCGGCCGCCGCGGATGCCGATCGGATCACCGTCAGCAGAGACGGCGCCGAGACCACATACATGCTCAGCGAGCTCGAAAAGACCGGCGACCAGTACGTTCTCGTGACCGAAGGCCTGACTGCTACGGATTTCGATACCGTATTCACCTTTACTCTGAAGAACGGCGAGACGTCTTTCCACAGCGTAAACTATAGTGTGAATTCCTATGTGGCAGCAAAGCACGCCGCCGAGTCGGCGACGCTCTCCGCCCTCGTGAAGGCCATGTACAATTACGGCGTATCGGCTGAGAAATTCAACTCATAAGCTTCACTTTCATTCTTCTTTCGGGACCGCCTCGTGCGGTCCCTTTTTTTGTTGTTTTTCCTGTGATCTTTTTCCGGGAAGCGGGGTAGCTCCGTGATTATAGCATTGACATCGGACGAATTCTCGTTATATACTCATTAAAAATAGGACTATTTTCACTTAATTGAATCAAAAGCCCCCTGATTCGGACAATGTGAGCGTTGCTGCCGCCGCCGCGCAGTGCGGTTTTAACGACTACTCGTATTTTATCCGGGCCTTCCGTTCATACATGGGCATCACCCCCAAGCAATATCAGATGCGCGGTCTGTCCAGGCGCGTGGTATGATCATCCTGCCGCAGCGGCAGGCGTAACGGCAGGGTAAGCTGCACCCGGCAGTATTTCACTATCGTAAAGGAAGTTTGTCCAGATCGGAGGTCCCTATGGAACTTAGTCTCTTGCTGCTCGAGAAGATCGGCGTCATGCTCATCATGGTCGCGATGGGCTTTATATCCGTAAAAAGGGGGAAATTAAAGAGCACTGACTCTACAGTGCTCTCTCGTCTGACCTTTGACTGGATCATCCCGTGCTCGCTGATCGCCGCATTCCAGCGTGACTACGAGCCGGAAAAGATGCAGGCCTTTCTCTTTGCCTGCGGCGCCTCGGTATTCAGTATTCTGCTCTACATAGCTATCACAAGGCTCATACACAAGCCGCTTAAGCTCAACCCCGCCGAGCAGGGCTCGATGATCTTTTCAAATTCCGCGGGGCTCGGTGCGCCGCTCGTGGCGGCGGTTCTGGGGAGCGATGAGATCTTTTTCTCAGCCGCGCATATGGGGCTGCAGAACATCTCGATCTTTTTCGTGCTCCCGCTGCTGATGAGCCGCGACGCGAAGGTCAGCTGGAAAAAACTTTTTCTGAACAAAAATACCGTATCCATCACCATCGGGCTGGTGCTCTTTCTGACGCAGACCCGTCTGCCCGGTTTTGTGGGCACGGCAGTCTCTACCGTAGGAGGTCTCCTCTCGCCCGTCAGCATGTTTATGATCGGTATGATCATGGGCGGCGTAAAGCTCGGCGAGCTGCTGCGCGAAAAACGCATCTATCTCGTGGCCGCGGCAAGGCTGCTGATCTATCCTATGATCTTTATCCTGATCATCAAGTTTTCAGGCATCATCAATATGCTTTCCTATGCCCGCGACGTGCTGCTCGTGGTGCTGATCGGCTCGTGCGCCTCTGTCGCCACGCTCGTGACTCAGTTTGCCACCGAGTACCGCGGCCAGAAAGAAGCCGCGGACGCCGGCAGCATCAACGTGCTCTGCACGATCCTCTGCGTATTTACCATGCCGCTGCTGGTGCTGATATATCAGGTACTGTGCTGAGAACCGCCCGTGACACGCCTGCGCCGGATATGCAGTGAATGAGTGCATAATACCGGCTGCAGGCCAGCTTCCAAATATTGTGAAATACAAACTGTCGTTTTTGCTGATATAATGTACACAGATTCTTTCTGTGTGCTTTTTCTTTTGCGAGGTAACGCCATGAAGAAACTACTTTGCGTGATCATTTCTCTGGCCATGCTGCTTACGTGTTTTGCCTCGGGAGCAGCCGAGGCGAGAGCTGACGGCGCTGCAGCACAGGCGGAGGCAGCCACTCTCGTGTGGGATATCGATGAGGACGGGGCATATACGAAGCCGTATCCGTCCGAAGCCTCGACGCTCACTCTCTCCGTCGCCGACGGAAAGGGCGCCGGCGGCAGCAAGGCCCTGCGCTACGACGCCGGCTATACGAATAACTGGGCGAACTACGTCGACATCACTCCCGCCGCCACAGACTGGAGCGAAGCCGAGTACATGTACGTCTACATGTCCGGCCTCAAGTATAATACGAATATCAGTCTCATCTCCGGCGGCACCGAATATAAGCTCAAAAACAATACCCAGAGCATAGCAAAAATCAGCGAAAGCAGCTGGCAGAGCATCACCACCGGCAAGAGCTGGTACTTCTTCTCTCCCGGTGAATACACGGGATGGATCAGAGTCGCGGTGAAGGACGCTTTCGTAAAATCCAACGGCAGCGGCACAAACGGCGAAGACATGCCGGCAGCTGCTTTGAGCTCGGTCACCGCGGTCAGGCTCTCCACCGGCATAGGCATGGACGAGGGCAGCTATCCTGTCACCGCATGGTTCGACGAGATCAGAGTCTCCGGCAAGGTCACTGAACCTGTCGAGATCAATCAGTCCGCTGACGAGATTCCTGCGGGACTCACGAGGATCTGGGATCTGGACTCCCTGCCCGCCGATCAGGAGCTGATCAACA
Organism: Lachnospiraceae bacterium; assembly: GCA_017445585.1. Taxonomy (GTDB): domain Bacteria; phylum Bacillota; class Clostridia; order Lachnospirales; family Lachnospiraceae; genus UBA3774. The sequence goes on along the minus strand of JAFSTX010000059.1, from coordinate 28,558 downwards.
GCTCCTACACGTCAGTCGCTTCCCTGCGCGCCATTCCGTACAATGATGGTCGCGCTTTGAAATGGACGTGTCTGAATACTTCATGGGTAGACATCACAAAAGTGAAGCTCACCGAGACGGACATCTCGGGAGCAGGCGAGCTCTGGTTCTGGCTGGATGCTTCCAAATGGGAAAACGGCTCCGGCAAGCTGGGCATAGGCATAGGCGATGCCGGCGGCTATCTGTGGGAGCCCGGCAAGGGCAGCGAGCATAATTACTCGTCTGTTCGTGCGTATTATTACTCGAAAAACGGCGACCTGCAAACCATACATCTGAGCAGCTGGGGCTGGCTCTCCGATCTGCCGCGTCCCTACAGCGGCTGGGTGGGTATAGACCTGCCGGACCTTGCCGCGCTTTTTGACGGGATCGAATTTGACGTGACCTGCGTGGACCGGCTCCTGATCAAAGTCGAGAATCAGCGTTCTTCCGACTCGCTCATCATAGATAATATCTGCATCAGGCCTGACGCAGAACACGGACTCACCGCAGAAAGCGACTCCTTGAGGGCCCTCCCTCGCAAGGTGACCGTCACCATGGCTGCCGACCCTCTTCACGAGCAGAACTTTACCTGGCATACAAAGGGCGAGACCGCATCGAACGTCGAACTTGTTAAGGCGGGTGCCGGAGCTCCTGATTTCAGCTCGCCGGATGTGATCCATATCAGCGGATCTGCCTCCGGCAAACTATTCGGATATAACGTCCATCAGGTCAAGGCCTCCGGTCTGGAAGCCGGAACCGAATACTTCTTCCGTGTCGGCGACGCACAGATGGGCGTCTGGAGCGCAGCTGGGAGTTTTCGTACGGACGACGGCGACGACGAATTTACCTTCGCCGTGGTAGATGATCTGCAGACCGGAACGAAGGGCTTTGACCGCTCGCTCCTGACACTCGACCGGATCGCCGCCACCGTGCCCGGCGCCGATTTCTGGCTGCACGGAGGCGATCTCGTAAACCATCCCGGCACCCCGAGCGAGATACTCAAGCTCCTGGACGACGGCTTCGATTCCTTTGCCGGCCGCACACAGGTGCTGACCACCGGCAATCATGACTGGACCAGCGACGATACAGTCGATCACTATTCCGAATATCATTTCTATCATGACCGTGCTGAGAGTTCGGACCCGGCTTCCGGTATCTACTACTCGTTCGATTACGGCAAAGTACATTTCTCGGTGATAAATACTAACAGTACGCCTTACGGCGGGCTGGACGACGCGCAGCTGGCGTGGCTCATGGCCGATCTGTCATCTGACGCCGCAAAGCGTGCCGATTTCCGGATCGTGTCCATGCACCGCGGCTGCTACTCTCCCGGTCAGGCATATTACAACTTCCGCAATACCATCGGCGTGCGCGATCAGCTCGTATCTGTAATGGCGCAGTACGGGGTCGATCTCGTACTGGAGGCTCACGAGCACTGTCTGGCGCTGACGCATCCGATCAAGGCCGACGGTTCGGTCGAGACCGGCTATGACACTGATACTGTATACTCGCCCGGCTTTGACGGAGAGATCACGGCCATCTCTCCTGAGTCTCCCGTCTACCTCATCAGCGGTACGGGCGGCACCAGATACGGCCTGTCTCTCGGATGGGACGAAGCCACTCAGTCATACGTAGAGGTGGCCACCGACGCGGCAAAGCCCATAGGAATCGTTCTCAGTCAGAGCGAGATAAAAGCCGAGATGGAGAAATTTGACCGCGTCGAGAGCCCGAGAGGCACGGACGGCAGGAATCTCGCCACCTTCAGTGTGATCACGGTAAAAGGCGATACACTCGTTACCGATATATACACCGTAGACAATCAGGGAAGCGGCGAATGCAGCTACTACACTTCGTTTGCACTGAAAAAGACTGCGGAGGGAACAGAAGACCCGGTCTATCCGGGTTGGACCACCGCCGCGGACAGGGTGTTTGAGACCGGACAGAAGGTCCGCTCCAGCGGTAAGGACAGATATCTGACCGCTCTCGCCACTGCCGAACTGCTAAGAAAATCTCTCGCAAAAGACAGCTTTGACGATATCATCATCGCATGCGGCACGAATTTCCCCGATGCGCTGGCAGGCTCATATCTGGCAGCGAAACTCGGAGCGCCGATCCTGATGGTGGGAAGCGCAGGGCAGGGTGAAGAGGATGCACTGTCCTTTGTCCGGACCAACCTGTCTGCAGGAGGCAGCGTTTATATTCTGGGAGGCACCGGAGCCGTGCCGCAGAGCACGCAGGACGCTCTCACCGCTGCCGGCATCACTGCCAAACGCCTCTCCGGCAGGGGACGCTATGATACGAATCTGGCCATCCTCGAAGAGGCCGGCGCGGATCCCGGGACAACTCTTCTTATCGCCGACGGTTCTAACTACGCAGACGCTCTCTCGGCATCCGCGCTCGGACTTCCTCTCCTTCTGGTCGATAAGGCTGCAAAAAAACTCACCGAAAGCCAGATAAACTGGATCGGTGAGCAAAGTTTTTCGAAAGTATATATCCTCGGCGGCACCGGTGCGGTGCCCGCTGAGTTTGCCGATGCGATAGAATCACTGACGGGTCTGGATACCGTAAGGCTCTCCGGCAAAGGACGTTATGACACCTCCCTGGCTATAGCAAAGGAATTTTTCCCCACGGCAGATTGCATCACCCTCGCCACCGGCGACAACTTCCCCGATGGCCTGACCGGCGGCTCCCTCGCATTCGAGATGGATGCGCCGATGGTCCTCTCCAACGCCTCCGCGTCGAACTATGAGAAGGCAGCGGCATACGCCCGCGAGGCGCATACCAAAAGGTTCCTGATCTTCGGCGGCACCGGCGAAAAGGCCATGCCCGAGCGCGTCGCAGACGCGATCATGGGCAAGTGATCTCTGTTACGGAGCCTCGTTCTCAAACACATCTGGGATGCCGTTGCCGTCTGCATCCGTGCGGTCGAGATCCGGGAAAGGCTGTCCGGGACCGTGCGATCCGCCCGTGACAGGCTCCGCGCTGTAGACCTTGTTTCTGATACGGGATTCGTCAATCAGCTTTGCAAGCATTGCCTTTACCTCTCTCGAATGCCTGATGTTCTTGAGGTCAAAGCTCTTGAGGGTCGTATCCGAACTCTCGCAGTGGATGGTGCCCATCCTGACGATCTTCTGCCACAGGGTCCTCCTCAGTATCATGTCCACGATCCTGTAGAGACGGACCTCGTCCTCACGCGAATTAAGCAAACCGTTACGCACATAGAGCCTGTCCTGATCCAACAGATATACCGTAAGGGTCCAGGGCAGGCCTATTGCGTTCCTGCGGCGGGCCTTCCAGACGATGCCGGCCTTTATATCTTTTTTGCTGAGGTTACTTATGCCGAGCTCCTTCATCTTCTTTGTAATGAGGGCTCTGCAGATACCCAGAGCAATGATCACGACTACAGCGATGATGCCGACTATCAGCAGTTTTTTGTAACCCTGCATGGGGTCAGCTTCAGTCCAACCGTATTTTGCAGGGTTGTTATGCAGGTCTATCAGATAGTAGACCGCATAGCCGATGGTGCCAAGCACGACTACATACATCAGAAATCCGGTAAGCTTTTTAAGAAATCTCATGTCTTTTCCTCTCTAATATATCGGGAATACTCCCCGATCTTTACAGACACATTTTAGCGTGAAGCGGGGATAAATGGAAGAGGGTTTTGGCGTTTCTTCAGCCCAGCCGGTCAAGCAGCGCTCTGCAGCCTGTTTTAACGTCCTGATAGGTACGCTCAAAATCACCCGAATACCAGGGGTCGCTGACGTCCCGGCGTTCTCCGGCGAAATCCATCAGATAGCGGATCTTTGAATCATATCTGTCTCCAAAGAGTCTATGCAGCCAGCGTTCATTGCTTGAATCCATGATAACGACAAGATCGCTCTCCCGCATTTCTCTCTCCGTGACCAGATGCGCTCTGCGTCTGTCAAAGGGCACGTTCTCCTCGCGCAGCTTCTGTCTGGCCGGCGGATAGATGTCGTTGCCGATCTCTTCGCGGCTTACCGCCGCGGACGCGATCTCAAACCGGTCCTCACAGCCGGCATCACGCACCATCTTTTTTAAAATAAACTCCGCCATGGGGCTTCGGCAGATGTTGCCGTGGCAGAGGAATAGTATTTTTATCATTCTTTGCATAACTTAATCGGGATATGTAATGTAATAAACATTAAATACCTTCGAGCATCCTTGTAGCTTCCACAAGATAGCCATAAGCTTCAATATTTCTCTTCTGGACATAAGCGAGGCGCTTATATTGGTCGCCAGTGAGACGTTCTTTCGCATATCCTGCTGCATCCGCAATCTTCGGATAATCCGTCTGTGTCAAAGCACTGGCGGCAAGACACATCACTGAACATGCTTTCTCAGCAGCGATTTCCGGTGTGAATTTTTTCCCAAGAATATGATCCGTCAGGGAGCGGATACCCTTCAGATATTCCACATAGTCCTCTTTTTCATATTCGCCACGGCTTATAATGCTGATGCAGGCCCGGATGGTGTCTCTCAGAACTATCTCTTTTTTCAATTTCAATCCCCGGAAAGCCAGTTCTTCTATAACGGCTCTGTCGTAGGTCGCACGAAACTGCTTCTGATCCTGCATCCGCTCTGCCAAGGTGGCTACATCAAACATTTGCTTGGCAATCTCCAGTTCTTTTCCCGCCCCCAGCAGGATGCCTGTGGTATGTGGGGCGAAAGCAGTCAGCTTATCTCCCAGAATGCATTCCATCGTTGGCATGGTTACCGCAAGATCTTCCGGAGCTGTGACAAGCAGATCATTACGAATGGGCTTTGTCACAACCTGGTCATACGGAGATTCCATAAAAACAATATCCAGCAATATGTAAAACTCTCTCTGTCGGACGGGGGAATAGTAGATAAATTTGAAGTGGCGTTTTTCTATATTGTTCCGTCCCTTACGGATATCCTCTTCCTTTCGCAGGAAGGGAAAGATGGTTCCCGCCTGCTCAATGTAGCTCTCCACATCAGTCCCCGGATCCACAATGATGTCAATATCCGTAGATAGCCTGATTGGATGATCCAACAGGAGCATCAGGCTTGTGCCGCCCTTAAAGGTAAACTTCATCCCTACCTTAACGAGCGCCTCAAGAAGTCCAAATGCATAAAGTACCCTCTCCAACAGGCCCGGATCTGTCTTGTACCTCGCCTGCAATTCACGAATATAGTCAAGATCATAGATTTTCTTATCAATCATGTCCATTCCTCCGATCTCAGCTCTATATTTGTCTCATCCTCAATAAATTTTCGGATGTCAGATTTAAGATGACGCCTTCCAGCATAGCGAAAAAATGCCAATTCATTGATCGCATATTTGCCAAATGCATCTTCGTATATCTGTCGATACTCAGCCCGCTCGATCAGCTGGCCTGTCAGCTTCCGGCTGAATATGTCCACCAGCAACTTTTCAAGTGAAGCCTGTTTGCTTCCAGGTTGTGGTGCCGGAGCTCCGGATATCAATTTCTGGACAATAATCATATCGTCCGCGCGATACCGGTAATACTCCTCCATATCAGGATCCAGCAGCACCCGGGGATACTTTTCCAGCAGCATATCAAAGACTGTTGTCTCCAGCCCACTTTCCACTTCGATAAAGTAAGAGTTATGTGCCAGCTGGTGGTTCACGAACTCATTCCACTGATAAAGCTCCCATGTCTGATATGTGATCAGCGGATACTCTTTATCAATCAAACTGACCAACTCATTCATCAGGGAAGATGCCTTGAAATGATAAGGCGATTTCACGGAAGTGTTTGAATAATGTCCGCGTCCAACCTTCATGATCTGCCCGTCGTCCTGAAGAACCTGCAGCATGCGGTATGCCTTCCGATCCGAATAAGCTGCCTGGGATTCTTTTACCATCCCAACAAAATCCTTTGTGGTAAACGACGGGTTTTCTTTCAAGAAGATTGTGATTTGATTTTGTTCGTTCATCCCTGCCACCTCCTTCAGTATATTGCAGTTTTGTCACTTTTCTAAAAAAAATGACGTAACTGCATCTATACTATACAGCATGACGTTGCCGGTATCAAGTGCAGTTTTGTCACTTCTTATATTTTTTGACAAGACTGCACGGCAGGTAAGGGACACCTGATGCACGGGGATGTCTGTTTTAAAGCAAAAAAGGCGCTTACCTCTCATTCGCAATGAATTCATCGGTAAGCGCCAAGCTTCGCAAAAATATATTCTGTTGTTTGTCGCATCGAAAAGCTCTTTTCCTAATGTTGATAAAACGTTGATAAAAGTCTTGCCCCGGTGGCCGCAACCCCGCATAAATACTGGGTTTTTGACCATTTAGTCAGATGCTGCCGTGGCAGAGGAATAGTATCTTTACCATAACCAAAAACCTCTGTTGTTCCTTGATTTTTCAGTATTATACGCCATCTAACGGCATATTCATTTTTCCGCTTTCATGGCATATTTTTCATAAATTGGCATATTTTTGTCAGCAAAAGTTGTAAAAAAGTGGTAAATCTCTTTTCCGTACAACTCGCCTATTCATTGGCGCAGAGCCTTGTCATCTCTTCCCTATATAGAATTGTTCACTACTCGATAACCCCATCAATATCAAAAATATGATCCAACTCATCAGTGTTGATTGCATGAGAAACTTTATCTCGGATCGCAGTCCGGTACATATCCAGCCTCTTAAACTGATTTTTTCCAATTGCGTCCTTGCTCATGCGAATGAGCTGAATCCTTCCAACACCCGGATTCTGGCGTGCATATTCGGCAAAGCCCTTAGCTTTCCCAAGGTTATCCTTAAAGTCTGGACTATGAGGCTCAAGGATATCGATCACATATCCGACACGGTCATCTCTTCTTACTACGATGAAGTCTGGATATCAGGGCCTATTTGCTCAGGATAATACGCTAGCAAGACTTTTTTGTCCTCTATATAAATATCTAATGCCAAGTTATCTCACCACCAATACTCTTTTTTTTGAATTTTAAAATCTAATTCATGTGTAACTAAACGTTAATGTCTTTCAATTCCTTTATTTTAATTTCCGTTCTATCTCCTCAATTGAGGGCAATGTCCCTTTGAAATCCTCTGGCATTAATTCTGAAAGTTCATATTCCGATATCCCGACCGGTGCGTTGGAACTATTCACTGCGTACTGCGCTAGTACATTGTCCTTATTTTTGCATACAAGCAAACCAACCGTAGGTGCATCCCCCTCCTTACGAAGAATACCATCCACAGCAGCTACATATGTTCCAATCTGCCCCATGTCTCCCGGCTCGAAGTCTCTGATTTTAACCTCAATCACAACATAGCAATGAAGGTTAATATTATAAAACAGCATATCAATAAATTGCTCCGTTTCGCCCACTTCCAAGCGATACTCCCGACCAACAAAAGCAAATCCCTTGCCTAGTTCCAGCAGGAAGTCCGAGATATTATTCATAAGAGCATCTTTCAATTCCTTCTCATAATAGCCTTCAGTCATAGTAAGAAAATCAAAGTTATATGGATCTTTTGTCATTTCCTGCGCAAGGTCACTTTGCGGGGCCGGTAGAGTCTTTTCAAAATTAGATATTGCCTTTCCCTGTCTCTCATAAAGGTTTGTATCAAGGAAATTAAGAAGTACCGCTCGAGACCAATTGTTTTCTAATGCCTTTTCAACATAAAAAACTGCCTTATCTCTATCATTCTTGCACTTGTCGATAATAAATCGATGATGCCCCCACGGGATCATAAAAATATTCATTTGCGCCACAGCTTGTGGCGTGATCTCAACACTCCCTAATTGCGCCACAGCTTGTGGCGTAATTGTTTCAAGAGAGTAAAGCCTGTAAAACTGATGCATATAAAGTAGATTCCTAGGAGAAAAAGATTTCACATCTGGCAATTCCCTCTTGATATCATCGCTAATAACCTTATAAAATTTGCTTCCCCAATCATATTGTGCTTTGACAATTTCGAGGTTGCGACCTAATTCCCAGTAAAACATCAACATCTCACGATTAACAGAAGAAGCTGCTTTGATTTGGCTTTTACGATACTGCTCCTTAATCTGTGTAATCCATTTTTTATATGCATCATTCGATTTGATAATGTCTGTCATGTACTTATTCCCCATTTCTCGTTGTTATGTCCTGACCTTATTGTTTCCAGAATTGTCACAAGAAACTCATAAAGTCCCAAAACTATCCTTACCAATTATCTCAAAAGCGCTGTCCTATTATTTGGACTTAATATATTTACCCGATTTAATTCGTTTATCTCCCGGTTTCACCGCATTTGCGGGAATGGCCCATGCGTGTCCAAATTTAACTACGCCTTCAATCATGTTCTCATTGCACATTGTCTGCAATCTTCTCTCAGAAAGATTCCATTTCTTTGCAGCTTCTTTTACTGTCATATAATCCATGTATTTTCTCCTATCAGAACGCACAACAACGCCATTTATAATTATAAGCGTTAAACCGCCGAAAATCAATCAATAATATTTTTACCCGACATATAAGCCGACATTTTATACCGAAAAATGTTGCAAATAGCAAACCCACTCGAAAAAGTCAAGTCATACATCGTAACACGTATCTTCTTGACATTCCGCGGCGGGTTTGTCTGTTGGTAGTTAAGGCCACTTAAGCATAAGCAGTCTTCTCCACCGCATGCTGGAAGCACTTCTCCCAGTGCATCGCCACCATCGGCTTTCCATCCTTATCGAACCAAAGGAATCCGGAGTACCCGGAAATCTCCGGCTCCACCTTCAGCTTCGGCCTTCTGGCAAGAATGCGCTCAAATGCTTCATACACATCGTCCTGCATCGGAATCACTCTGGTACCGGCATAGGTCTTTGTCGTATCAATGTAAACCAATGTCCCGGTCTTCTGAAGCTGATGGTCAATGTTGATAGTTCTATTCTCCATATGGGATAGGTGGAATGCATTGCCAACACCCCTGGGACCGGCAGTTTTCAGGGCTTCTCAACAACATCCATACGGCAAAGGACGGCGACTTTACACAGGCTGAAAAGATTACTCACACCGGTCCCCCCCCCAAAAAAAAAATACTCATTGTTTTTTAAAAACAAACAGCTTGCTGAAAACGTAGTTCAGGATCACAACCACAACGCTGACTATCACCTTCGACACAGCGCCTTTTATCCCCATGATCTCCTGATCCAGTCCAAAATGAACCAGGGCGGGGACGCCGACGACCTCAATGATTCCGGTAAACACCCTGGCCGAAAGGAAAACGCCGAATTCTCTGACAACAGTTGCCGGAGCCCAGGACCTGTTCTTAAAAACCCATATTTTGTTGGAGACATATGCCACCAGAATGGCCAGAACCCACGCTATTATATTAGCCGTACTGATCGAGGTGCGGAAAAATGATACGCAGACGGAGTACGTTATCCAATTAATGATGGTAGTAACAACTCCCCAAAACAGATAGAAGATCACCTCTTTGTGGCTGTTGATCATACGGCCTATTCTACTTTCAATAATTTTTTCCTTCATGACTTTTATCTTTCCTAACGATCAGACAAAAATTTTTTTATGATCTGTGATATTCCTGTTTTATTTTTCACCGTTTGAAAGGTAAACACGATAACAAATGATGAGAAGAAGACTATCGCGATGATCAGCAATGTGTAAATTAATTCGCCGGGAATCCCATCGTTCCACCCAAGCAGAGATCTTTTCAAGGCATCACGGAGCCCGAAATGATCATATATGTTTCTTACAAAGTAGTGGATAAAATATATGGGAAAGGTGTAGGACGCGAAAAAGCATATCGTGCGATTAAGCCGGGTAGCTTTTCTTGTTTGAATAAGCGCCAGACAAAATATCAGGATGCATGCGGCAGCGATAACCCCGTCACGCTATACCAATACATTATCGATTTATCCGAGCCGGATCCGGTCGCCCCTCTATGCACCTGTATTATTGCTCTGACGATATTTGTGATAATAAAAACCGCAGGTGAGATTACCAGCCTCTTATAATCGCTGTTATCAAACAGAAACGCACCGCCGATGAGCTAGAACACAGCCACCCCCATCCGCAAAAAACATAGCGATCAACAGCCTGCTGAAATCATATACACCATCTGTTCCCGGCTGTAAATACGTATGACATCCGATGACGATCAGACACCCAAACAGTCTGGCAAGTTCGATCGCCGGGTCTCTCTTCAGATTATTTTCATGCTCAGACCGGATCTGTTGTGTCTTTTCGATTTCGGATTCAGCTTCAGCAAGGTTCAGCATGATGTGTTCCGATCCTCTCTTCCGTATTAACTTCCGAAGTCGATTTGTAATAGGGCAGATACGCAAGCATTATATACAAAGGAGTTATTGCCATAACAGCCAATGAATATCGAAGAAGTCCATTGACGGGGGATGCAAAGCAAATAAGGGTAAGCAGGACGGGAATACAGAAGCTCAACGCGTAGTCCCATCTTCTGCGTCTCAGCACGGCGCCCAGCAAAACAAACCCTATCCATGTATACGTGCCTGAATTGATGATCAAACACAGATACGGCGTATTGTCCCAGGCATCCAGAATATTCATCGCTGCCGTCCTGCATCCTTCGGGAAGCAAATACTCCGAATATACTACATCTTCATCATCTTCTCCGAGCGCTCCCTTTGTATATAATTGAAATCGGCCCATCCCTTTATAAAAATAGAACGGATCGGTATAGCCAAAAACGTTATTTAAAGTAGCTGTTATGAATACACCCGGTCTCTCCCTGAGTTTTTCCAGCCAAAGAGAAAGAAAGGCCTTTACATCCTCTTCGGGCGCGCCCCTTCTTAGACTCTTTATTTTGTCTGCAAGTTCCGGATCGTAGACTTCCGGTATTTTTTCGAGATCAAAAACTGTGTCTATGATCTCCTTCTCTTCATCTGTCAGTTCGTCGCCATACAGCGTCACATATCTCCCCATCTGCTGCATCGGTATGGAGAGCGCTTCCAGATTGTTATCGCTTGTCAGTCCAAGATAATGCTCAGGATAGCTGTTAAGCAGCACAAACAGAAGCGCCAGACTCACACCGGAAAACAAAATCCGGAATTTTTGACTCCCGATCATCAGCAAAACCAGCATTGCCGGAAAGATGATATATTTTGAATCGTGCCGGAACAGGCAGCTCAGCACCCCCGCTGCCACAAGCATAATGTAATTGTACTTCGTCAGCTTTTCCTCGAGCAGTATGTATATATATTCGAACGTAAACCAACTTAAAACGATAAATGAAATAGTATCTTTGTGGATCGTCTGAAAATATGTCCACCACATCGGTGCAAACATATAGAATAAAACACAGCCGAACCAAAATAAAGTGCTGCCAGTCTTTCTGCGAATATAGTCACATATCCTTGCAAAAACTGCCGCACCCCAGAAACACTGAAACAGCACAAAGAACACGCAGCCTCCGTTGTGACCAAACAGTTTGCTTCCCACTTTGTAAATAAAGCCCATAAGCATGGTCGAGTAATATGGGTGGTGAATATTCAGTCTTTGGTAGCCGAAGAACTGATTCAGCTGGTACCTGCCATCATGCGGCACACTTCCCGGAAAAAACGGAATTGCCTGAATAAGCCAGGCAATTACCAGGGCGAAGAAAACTTTGAGCAGAAACCTGTCTGCAAAAAAGCCTTCGATTTTTGACAGCAGCTGACTGTTCCGGACTGTCTTTCTACGGTCGAGAGTATTGTAGAAGGCTTTGATCACAGTATATATAATTACCCAGATGCCTGCAAATACCGCTGCCGCAATAATAAACTGAACCTTTCTCCCAAACAAAAAGCTAAGGTCATGAAAAGCAGAAAGGCTCATGCCGCAGATCAGGAATATGCTGAGTATACAGCTTACCCATGCGGCCGTTGCTTCAAACGGCAGCCGGTCTCTGAGCAAATACCTGTTAAAAAGGAGCCACAAAAGTATAACAGCAGCCAAATGTGCAATTCCGACATCTTGCTGCTCCATGCTGAGAAGAGACGTCAATCCAACAATTCCCGCACCTTTCGCCTCATCAAGGTTCATCTGCCCGGGTGCGATAGTTATTGCCAAAACAGAGAGGCATAAAAGTACTGCCAACGTTATATATCTGAGATAGCCTGTTCTGAGTTTTCCCAAAACTCCTTTGATCTTGTTCATAGGCGTCAGTCCTCTCCTGCTTCGGGCAGTTTGCGTGATTCGTCCTGCAGCAATTGTTTGTAATGCAGATCCATCACTTTTAACTGAAACTCAAAATCCTGTTTATTTTTACTGCGTATTGTCTCAAGCTCCAGCCCGGTAAACAGAGACAGCAGGGCAGCCATCATGGCAAAGCCGCATACGATCATTGTCGGGATCTTCTCGACGATACCTTCTTTCAGAAAAGTAATAAAAACCGGGATGAAAAAGCCGAGAGAAAGTGCCATCAGGGTCAGTGCTATGATACCAAAGTAGATCAGCGGTCTGTATGTCCTGAACATCTTGCCGATGGTTTTCAGTACCTTAAAGCCGTCGGAAAAGGTGTTCAGTTTGGATTCACTTCCTGCCGGCCTGTCACGGTATTCAACGACCACATTCTCCACCCTGAGATTATGGTCTGCCGCATGTATGCTCATCTCTGTCTCGATCTCGAAGCCTCCGGAGAGAACCGGGAAACCCTTTACAAACGAGAAAGAAAAGGCGCGATATCCGGTCATTATATCTTTGAATTCGCATTTAAAGATCCAATTCACCAGTTTTCGCACGAGCGTGTTTCCTGTATTGTGAAACGGCCTTTTATTCTCTGTATAGTAGGTGGACGATAATCTGTCTCCGACCACCATATCGGCACCGCGCTCTATCACTGCTTCTGCCATCTGAGGCGCATATTCCGCAGGATAGGTATCGTCTCCGTCAGCCATGATGTAACACTGCGCATCCACTTCTCTGAACATACGCCTGATTACATTTCCTTTGCCTTGCTTGTATTCTTTTCGGATGATAACCCCTTCCCACCCTCTGCGTGCGGCAAAGCAGGTATCATCTGTCGAGTTATTGTCATAGACATAAATGGAAGCTTCCGGAAGAACAGTGTGAAAATCTCTTACTACTTTCTCGATGGTTTTGCCCTCGTTGAAACACGGTATAAGCACTGCAACCTTATCCATTTGCTACTCCTTAATCATTTCCTGTTCCGGATCATTACCTGTAATGGCGGCTTCCGGTAATTTATTTCTTGTAAAAAAACGACTAAACATAAAAAGCCAAGCGTATAATAGGCCAATTCCTCACCCGGTGTCAAGTGGTCATGAGTTACTTTATAGGCTGCAATCGCGCTGCAGATTTGTGATCCGGCATTGAAAGTAACGTTTATGATCCCCGCATATTTTGTCGACCGTTTTTTCTTTACTTACCATAACCAAAACCTTTGTTATTCCTTAATTTTTCAGCTTTTTACGCCATTTACCGGCAGACCGTTTTCCCGGTTTCATGGTACATCGTTTTTATCAAGATAAAGGATCGACTATACCTCTGTATTACAATGCGGCGCCGGCAGATCATATTTTCTGACTGCAATTGTCCTGTTATTATAAATTGTTGTACACCCTTTATCTAGAAGCGCCAATATCACTTCTTCATATAATTGTGAGTTAAGGGGGTAACTTTTGTAAAAACGCAAAAAGTTACCCCCTTAACTGGCCGTTCATATTTCCATTAAAAAGCAAAGATCCTCGATGCTTTGGTGCCTCGGGGATCTTTGCCATGGTAGATAGTCTTCCTGAAGTCAACTGTGAATCAGCTATATTTAGAGGGTTTTCAGTATTGCTTCATTCCTCCGTATACAACGGCCGCATACTCAAAAACTGCTTCTAACCTGTGCCAGAAACCTTTCTGCGATGGGCGTAAACGCCTGATACCGATTCCAGATCAGATAAAGCTTCGTCTCTAAAGTTGGAAAAAGAGGACGAAAGACCAGTCCGATGTTTTCCGATACGTCAACAAGATTACGAAAAGATAATTGATAGCCATAACCCTGTTTTCAATCATGCCATTATGACTGTACGCGCATTCTCGAACTGCATATTCTTTGATTATGCGCAACATGATTCACATCTATTTTTTGATTATACGCATATATCTGCTTTTTAAACCGAATCCCTATTCGGTCACTTAAAAAGCAATGGTTCTGCCGCAGCAAAAACAACCTTATCCCTTAGCTGACATCAGCTTTTTATCCTCCCCAACAGTAGAAAAACCGTTTGGCTTGTGGTACTCTATTCCCGGATCACTCAGGAAAGGGAAGGCATCTATGAGCTACTATCTTTATGCCGCTGACTCTCATAGCGGGCTGGTACGGCATGAGTTTCCGGTATATGCCCGAGCTGGGGTGGCGCTACGGCTACCTGGCTGTTTTTATCCTGAGCATCGCCGTAATAGTCTTCTGCCTGATCCTTTTCAAGAGGAAAAAGTGGCTGTAGAAGGCCTTTCCCGGCTTGATTTTATATCCCGCATATATTATAAATACCTTGCATCACCGATCCGGGGAGAGTGACATGAATAAAAGAGTCGTAAAAGATTATCTGCTGATTGCCGTACTGGGGATCCTGAGCGCGTTTTCATTTCAGATCTTTGTCTTTGAAAACCAGTTTGCGCCGGCCGGAATAGACGGACTGGCAACCATGATCCAGTACAAGACCGGCATCAGCGTCGGTATTCTTTCGCTGATATTCAACGGCCCTCTCTGCGTGGCCGCATTCTTCCTGATAAACAAAGAATTTGCTGTCAAAAGCACCGCTTATCTGCTGGTCTTCTCCGGGATGCTGCTCCTCCTTAAATACGGGGTGATCGACGTATCCGCCTTTGTCTATAAGACTGACAACGGCACCAGTACGATACTCGCGCCCATCGCCGCAGGCACGGTCACCGGATTTGTGTTCGGCGCAGTCCTAAAGATGAACGCCTCTACCGGCGGCGTCGACATCATCGCCGCCTTTGTGCGAAAGAGCCGCCCCGAGCTCACCCTCTCCTGGCTCAGCTTTATCATGAAAGTCGTGATCGCGGGCATCTCCTATTTCGTGTATGATTTCAATATCGAGCCTGTCATCCTCTGCATCATCTATTCGCTGATCTCCAGCAAGATAGCGGATATAATGCTCCGCGGCATGCGCGAACAGGTAGAAGTCGAGATCGTGACAAACGACTACGAAGCCATTTCAAAGGAGATCATTGAGAAGCTGCGGCATTCCGCGACTCTTATCCCAGCCTGCGGCATGTATTCCGGGCGCGAAGAGGGTCTGCTGATCTGCATCATCCACAAGCACCAGATCGTAAAACTGCAGGAGATCCTGAAAAAATACCCCGATTCCTTTGCCTTCGTAAGCTCTGTCAGCGATACGCTGGGTAATTTTAAGACGATAAAGCGATAGAAAACAAAAAGTGTCGCCGGCGGTGACACGATCCAAAACGTGAAAACCCGCGCACCAAAGCGCGGGTTTTGATTTTCCTCGCTCAGCGGCTTTTCACCGCATGAGCAGATCTGCGTACTGCGCCCCGGCAGCCTTGCACAGATCTCCGGGAGCAAGCCTGATCTGACAGCCGATGCGTCCCGCACTCACGTAGATCTGATCGAGACCAGCCGCGCTCTCATCGATCCGTGTTTCAAACTGTTTTTTCATTCCTATCGAGGTGCAGCCGCCCCTCACGTATCCGGTCAGCGCAAAAAGCTCCTTCACGTGGATCATCTGAACCGACTTGACGCCCACCGAGCGAGCACATTTCTTGAGGTCAAGCTCCTCATCCACCGGTATGACGAATACGTAGTTCTTTTTATCCGCGCCGAGCGTTACGAGCGTCTTGTACACCGCCTCGTGCGGCAGTCCGAGCATATCCGCCGTAGCCGCGCCGTCGGTGAATCCATCGCATTCATACTCAAAATGCTCATAGGGGATCTTCATCCTCTCGAGTATTCGCATCGCATTCGTCTTTACTTCCTTCTTTGCCATTTTTGCTCCTCTTGTATCTGCGCCGGCTCAGGCCGCGCTGCTCTACGACAGAAAATACAGATGAGGGGTCTTACGCTGCCGCCTCCGGTTAAAGCTCTTCCACTCCGTACTCCCTCATATCCACCTTATAGTTCACAACCTCGACTCCATCGTCTTCAAGCAGACGACGCTGCTCGTTAATTCCGCCGAAAGCAAAGGAACTGCAAAGGCTCCCGTCGCCATGGACCACGCGGAAGCACGGTACCGTATCGGGAAAGGGGTTGACGTGCAGCGCATTACCTACGGCCCGCGCCGCGCGCGGATATCCCGCCGCCTCGGCGACCCGGCTGTAGCTGGCCACACACCCGGCGGGGATGCGCTGCACTGTCTCATACACTTTCAGCTGAAAGTCCGTCACTTTACTCTCTCCCCGTTTAGAATGACGGCCCACGTATCCGTGCTGCTCTCCAGTGCGTCTCCGTCCGTGATCACGATGTCCGCGTCCTTGCCCGCCTCGAGCGAGCCGACCCGGTCCTCGATACCGATATGCCGCGCAGGATTGATCGTGATAGCCCTCAGCGCATCAAAAGGATCCATGCCCGCCTTTACCGCAAGCCCTGCGCACAGCGGCAGATTTTCCTGACAGATGACCGGTGAATCGGTGATGATACTCACGCAAAGTCCCGCCCTCGCAAGGATCCCCGCAGTCTCAAAGCTCTTGTTCATCAGCTCGATCTTGCTGGCGGAGGACATCGTCGGCCCGATAGCCACAGGATATCCGGCGCGCGCAAGCGTATCCACGATCAGATGGCCCTCGGTGCAGTGCTCGAGAGTGAGCTTTACGCCGAATTCCTTTGCGATGCGGATGGCCGTGCAGATATCGTCAGCCCTGTGCGCATGCGCCTTGAGCGGTATCTCGCCCCGGAGCACGGGCAGCAGCGCCTCACACTTCATGTCAAAGGCCGGCGCCTCGCCGCGGTCCTTTTTCTCCATATATTCGCGCGCCTTAAAAAGCGCCTCGCGGAGCTTCGCAGCGATAGTCATTCGCGCGCTGACGTTCTTTTCCGCGTACACTCTCTTTGGATTCTCGCCAAAAGCGCACTTCATGGCGACAGGCTCCTTCACGATCATATCGTCCACGCAGGTACCGCGCGTCTTTACCGCGATAAAGGTCCCTCCGAGCACATTCGCGCTGCCGGGTCCCGTGCAGACCGTCGTTACGCCGGCCTCCAGCGCCTTGGGCAGGGACAGGTCAAAAGGATTGAAGCTGTCGATGCCGCGCAGCTGCGGGGCTACGGAGTCATTGCGCTCATTATAGTCATGCCCGACCGGTCCCAGGCCGTAGTTGTCCAGGCCGATGTGACAGTGCGCATCGACAAAGCCGGGATAAACGTTCCTTCCGCCGGCATCTATGACCTCGTACCCCTCCGGCGCGGCAAGATCCTTCCCGATCGCGGCGATCTTCCCGCCTTCCGTCAGAATATCCGCGGCATAAGGCTCGCGGCTCACCGCATCATGTATCAGTCCGTTTTTGATAAGCATAGCATCCTCCTTATAACAAAGATCCGTAAAAAAGCCGCGCCATTGCTGACGCGGCTTTTCAGCCATTTAAGCCACGCGCACTCTGCCTCAGCACTTCCACAGGCTGTGAAGATTGCAGTAGGCGTAGGCGGCCTCTACCTCATCACCCTCGCAGAGAGCAAAGCAGGCCTCGGGCGCGTCTCCGGGCTTAAGCGCCTTGCGCTGATTGCCCTGTTTGGTCTGGATCGCGATCCACTGGATATAGTGCTCCTCAGCCATGGGATGGGCTGCGGAGCCGACGACGACCTTGACGCAGCATCCGTCTACCGTAACTACAGGCACGTGCTTTTCTACGGCGGCATCGGTGCTGCCGGGCACGATCTCAGTCATGGGCTTGCCGCAGCACATGATGGGGCAGGCCTTTTTGTCAACGATGGCAACGATCTGTCCGCAGGTCTCGCAGCGATAAAACTTCATGTCCATAATGGGTCCTCCTTTGTGTGACAGGAATTCTGTTATCGAAAAAACAGAGTATTATCAGATATAATATATCAGAAAAGCCTGCTTTTAGGAAGTCCAAAAGAATCGGAAAAGGCGTGTCGCACCGCAAATAGCAGAAAGCGCGCGCCGGGGCCGGTCAAAACCGCACAAACTCCGGGATCACCGGCGTCAGCCCGTATCTGCGGCATATTTCCTCCATCTCGGGAAACGCATGGCAGAGCCCCTCACAGCTGTGGGCATCTCCCGAGAGGACGACCTTCGCGCCGCGCTCTCCCAGGTATTCCAGGATCTCGTCCGACGGGTACTGTTCCATCCGTCCGCTGCGCAGCATCGCTCCGGTGTTGATCTCAAAGGGCACACCCGACCTCAGAAGGCAGTCCGCAGCCTTTTTCCAGGCCGCGCGGCAGCGGCTGCTCCGCGTCCATGCCGCCTGCTCAGGTCCGAAATATTTTACCGGCAGGTCAAAATGGCCTATGATATCGCAGCGAGTCTTTTCCACTACGCTCGCGACTGTCCTGTAGTATTCCTCCAGCAGCCCAAGCATATCTCCGCCGCAGAAACGCTCCGCGCCGTCCTCAAGGACGTCGTTGCCCTCATCCATCGGGATATAGGCATCGCCGAATTTCAGATAATGTACGGAGCCGATCACGTAGTCGTAGCCCTCCGTCGGCATGTCCGAGTAATAATCCTGTTCGATACCGCAGAAGATGCGGATCCGCCCCGCGTATGCGTCCTTCAGCCGGGCGATCTCACCGCGGTACTGCGCGGTCTTTTCCCGGGTCATACAGTAGCTTTCATCGTAAAAGGTATAGCTGTGCCCCGAGAAGCCTATGACGGGCATCCCTTTTTCGATCGCCGCGAGCACCATTTCCTCGGGAGTATTTTCGCCGTCGCAGAAAGTCGTATGTGTATGGAGATCAATATTTATCATCAGGTCATCTTCTCCTGTTTGACCTTTTTGTCGATCACGTGGCGCGAGGCAAGCTCCGCGCGGATATCATCCAGCGAGATACCGGCCTCGACCATAAGCACCATCACGTGGTACGCCAGATCGGCGATCTCGTATATGGTCTCTTTGCGGTCCTCGGCCTTTGCCGCGATGATGACCTCCGTGCTCTCCTCGCCGACTTTTTTCAGGATCTTATCCAGGCCCTTTTCAAAGAGATACGTCGTATATGAGCCTTCCTTCTTTTCGTTTTTTCTGCCGGCGATAAGCTCCATCAGCATTTCATAGGAAAAAGCCTGCTCCGTATCGCTCTCCCACAGCTCGCCCGTAAAGCAGCTGCGCGTACCCAGATGGCAAGCCGGGCCGTCGGGCCGTACAAGGATCCTGAGCGCATCTCTATCGCAGTCCGCCGTGATGGAAACGATATGCTGGTAGTTGCCGCTGGTCTCGCCTTTGAGCCAGAGGCACTGCCTGGAGCGGCTCCAGAAGCACGTCAGACCCTTTTCCATGGATATCTGCAGGCTTTCGCAGTTCATATACGCGAGAGTAAGCAGCTCCTTTGTCCCGGCATCCTGCACGATAGCGGGTATGAGCCCGTCGGCGTCAAATTTCAGTTCATTTATATCTATCATGGGTACTGCCCTCCGTATTTATTATTTACCTGCCTTGTGTTTCGGCAGAAAAGCTTTTCTGAACTATCCGCGCGGGTATGCCGCGTTCCGTCATAGCTGTCTTCAGATCCGCTATGCTGACCTGGCCGAAATGAAAGACCGAAGCTGCCAGCCCGGCGTCCACTCCCGGCACGCTCTCAAAGAGCGTAAGGAAATCCTCTATACAGCCCGCGCCTCCGGAGGCTATCACCGGTACCTGCACAGCATCGCACACCGCCTCCAGCATCTCCAGATCGAAGCCCTGCTTCACGCCGTCCGTATCGATGGAATTGACCACCACCTCACCGGCGCCGCGCGATACGCACTCTCTGATCCAGCCGATCGCCTCCATGCCAGTGTCTTCGCGTCCGCCTTTTGCAAAGACGTGGAAACTGCCGTCTACCCTCTTTATGTCAGCGGAAAGCACCACGCACTGGCTGCCGTAGCGCCTGGCCGCCTCGTCTACGAGAGAGGGATTTCTGATGGCGCCGGAATTCACGCTCACCTTGTCCGCGCCGCTTTTAAGCACCCGGTCAAAATCGGCGACCGTGTTGATCCCGCCTCCTACCGTCAGAGGGATGAAGACCTGCGAAGCGGTCTCTCTGAGAATATCTGTGAAAAGACTCCTGTTTTCGTATGAAGCTGTGATATCATAAAAGACCAGCTCGTCCGCGCCGCAGCCCGAGTAAAACCGCGCCAGCTCCACAGGAGAGGCCACGTCTCCCAGCCCCTGAAAATTCACGCCCTTTACAACTCTGCCGTCCCTGACATCCAGACACGGGATTATCCTCTTTGTCAGCATCCTGCCACCTTTATCGCCTCGGCAAGTGGTATCGCGCCCTCATAATATGCCTTGCCGATGATGGCTCCGTAGAGTCCCATCGCCGCAAGCTGCCTGATATCATCCATGGTGGATACGCCGCCCGATGCAGTGATATTCATACTGTATTTGTCTGACAGGGAGCGGTACAGCGCCAGATTCGCGCCCCTCATCGCTCCGTCGCGGCTGATATCCGTACATATGACGGTGCCGATCCCCAGCTCCTGCATCTGTGCAAAGAAATCGTCCGCGCTGACGCCCGAGGTCTCAAGCCAGCCCTTCACGGCAACAAACCCGTCCCGAAGGTCCGCACCCACGGCGATCCTTCCGCCGTAAGACGCAGCGGCTTCCGTCAGCAGCTTCCTGTCGACGATGGCTGCCGTACCCAGTATCACCCGGTCTATTCCGGCCGAAAGATATCGGTCTATGACCTCCATGCTGCGGATGCCTCCGCCTATCTCGCAGAAAAGCCCGCTCTCCTCGCGTATGCGCTTTACCGTATCGAAATTTGGAGTTCCGCCGTCTCTCGCGCCCTCCAGATCCACGATGTGGATCGCCTGTGCGCCGCAGGCGGCAAAGTCTGCACCGATCTGCCAGGGTCTGTCGCTGTATACGGTCATGCGGCCGTAATCTCCCTTGACCAGACGCACCGCCTTGCCCTCATACAGATCTACCGCGGGAAAGATTATCATAAACTGTCCTCTTATATCTCACAGAAAGCTTTTAATATCGCAAGTCCGACGCTTCCACTCTTTTCCGGATGGAACTGGCAGCCGTATACGTTTTCCTTACGCACCGCGGCGGTAAGCTCGCCGCCGTAATCCGTCACCGCCGTGATATATTCCTCCGGCGTATCCGCAAAATACGAGTGGACGAAATACACGCATTCGCCGTCCAAAGTGTCTTTAAAAATCGGCGAGCCGCCCCTGAGCTCCAGTCCGTTCCAGCCCATATGCGGTATCTTCAGACCGGGCCGAATCCTTTCGCTTATCGGCCGCACATCGCCCGGTATCAGGTCCAGACCGGCATATTTGCCGAACTCAAAACTCTGCGTAAAAAGCAGCTGCATCCCGAGGCATATCCCCAGCAGCGGCTTTCCGCTCTGCGCCTGACGGATGACCTCGTCCCACAGACCGCTCCTGCGCAGTCTTTCCGCCGCATCCGCAAAAGCTCCCACGCCGGGCAGCACGATGCGGTCAGCCGCGTCAAGTACCGCCGGATCCGAGGTGACCTCAGCCGCTGCACCTATCGACGCAAAGCTGCTGCGCAGCGAAAAAAGATTGCCTACGCCGTAATCAACTATCGCAACCATTACAGTATCCCTTTAGTGGAAGGCACCTTTCCGGCAGCGGAAGCATCCATACCGACAGCCGTCTTCATGCTGCGGGCAAATGATTTGAATATCGCCTCGGCGATGTGATGCGAATTCTCGCCGTCCATCATCCAGATATGCAGAGTGCATGCCGCGCCGCGCACAAAAGCTGCAAAGAACTCCTGAACGAGCTCCGTATCAAAGCTGCCGATCTTTTCCGTAGGAAACGCGGCGTTAAAACGCAGGCAAGCCCTGCCCGAGAGATCCACCGCCGTGAGCACCAGCGCCTCGTCCATGGGCAGCGTTACCGTACCGTAGCGCGTGATTCCCTTTTTATCCCCGAGCGCAGCTGCAAAAGCCTGCCCCAGCGCTATTCCGATATCCTCCGTGCTGTGGTGATCATCCACGCAGGTGTCTCCGGCGCACTTTACCGTCAGGTCAAAGCAGCCATGCCCGGCAAAAAGCGTGAGCATATGATCCAGGAAACCCACTCCGGTGTCGATATCGCACTTGCCTGAGCCCTCCAGCGCGAGCGCCAGTCTGATATCGGTCTCCGCGGTCTTTCTGCTGATCTCTGCCTTTCTCATACCCTCTCCTTTCTGAGCGCCGTGATCTCTTCTATAAGGCGCTGCATCTGCTCGATCGAACCGATGGTGATACGCACGAAATTGCTGATGCGCGGCAGAGTAAAATGCCTGACTAGCACTCCGCGGCTTTTGAGCGCCAGATACAGCTCACCGCCCTCGATCCAGTCCGCCTGAGCGAATACAAAGTTTGAGCTCGAAGGCAGCACGTCAAAGCCGAGCTCCTTAAGCCTGTCAACCGTCCAGGCGCGGTTTTCCATGATGGTGCGGCAGTTATTCATAAAGTAATCGTCGTTTTCGAGCGCCGCGACACCCGCCGCCGCGCTGGCACGGCTTATATTATAAGGATTCGTGGAATATTTGATGGTATTCAGATCTGCGATCAGCGCTTTGTTGCCGATGCCGAAGCCGATCCTGGCGCCCGCCATCGAACGCGACTTGGAAAAGGTCTGCGCCACGAGGATGTTGTCGTACTTTTTTGTAAGCGGGATCGCGCTCTCGGTCCCGAAATCCACGTACGCCTCATCCACGATGATCACGCTGTCGGGGTTTGATACGGCGATACGCTCGATATCGCTGACCAGCGGTGCGATGCCTGTGGGCGCGTTAGGATTTGCTATGGCTATATTCATGCCGATCCCGATATAATCTTCGGGGTCGAGAGTGAAATCTTCCTTCAGCGGGATCGTTTTATACGGAATACGGTTCAGCTGAGCGGCGACCGGGTAGAAGCCGTAGGTGATATCGGCAAAGGCGATCGGATGCTTTTCATCACAAAAAGCCATGAACGCGAAGTTAAGTATCTCATCGGAGCCGTTTGTCAGCAGGATCTCGTCTGGCGCGACCCCGTAACGCGCTGCCAGAGCGTCGGTCAGCGCCTTGCAGTCGGGATCGGGGTAGAGCTGATAGGATGCGGCTGCCGAGGCAGCGGCGTCGATCACGGCCTGGCAAGGCGCAAACGGCGACTCGTTTGTGTTGAGCTTCACATATTTCATATCTCTCGGCTGCTCGCCAGGAGTATACGGGGTCAGTTCACTGTATTTTTCACTGAAAAACCTGCTCATTTTTCTTCCTCCAGCCTTATCACGGCGCTTCTTGCGTGCGCGGTCAATCCTTCCTTTTCTGCAAAATACTCTACGTCCCGCGCCACCTTTTCCAGCGCCTGCTTTGTATAATAAGTATACTGTGTTTTCTTCACAAAATCATCCACCGAAAGCGGATTCGAGAAACGCGCCGTGCCGAGCGTCGGCAGAGTGTGGTTCGGACCGGCCATATAATCGCCGAGCGCTTCAGGGCAATTCCGCCCCATAAATACACTGCCCGCATGGCGTATCATATCCAGATACTTAAAGGGCTCGTCCACCATCAGTTCCAGGTGCTCGGGCGCGATCTCGTTGGCGATCTCTATGGCCGAGGTCAGCTCGTCGGCTACTATGATCTTGCCGTTATTGTCGACGGAGGCTCTCGCGATCTCCTCGCGCGCAAGGAGCGGAAGCTGCCTCTCCAGCTCGTCCCTGACTGCCTCGGCAAAAGTCATATCGTCAGTGACCAGCACGGCGCTGGCCAGCTTGTCATGCTCGGCCTGGGAGAGAAGATCCGCCGCCGCATGGCGCGGGTCCGACTTTCCGTCCGCTACTATAAGTATCTCGCTCGGCCCCGCGATCATGTCGATGGCTACCTGACCGAAAACCTGCTTTTTTGCCTCCGCGACAAAAGCATTGCCCGGGCCTACGATCTTGTCCACACGCGGTATGCTCTCAGTGCCGTAGGCAAGCGCGGCCACAGCCTGCGCCCCGCCGACCTTGAATATCCGGTCTACGCCCGCGACGTGCGCCGCAGCAAGGATGACAGGTGACACGTTTCCGTCCGGCCCCGGAGGAGTCACCATGACCAGCTCCTTGACTCCCGCGATCTTTGCGGGGATGGAATCCATCAGCACCGTCGAGGGATACGCCGCAGTGCCGCCCGGCACATAGAGCCCGACCCTCTCCATCGGGATGACCTTCTGTCCGAGGACGACCCCGTCGTCTTCTTCTAATACATAGCCGCTCTGAAGCTGTTTTTCGTGATACCTGCGGATGTTCTCTGCGGCTTTGGTCAGGATCCTGATAAACTCAAGATCTACCGACGCCACCGCGCTGTCGATCTCCTGCTGGCTCACGGCCAGACACTCCGGCCTGACGTGATCGAATTTTTCCGTATATTCGAGAAGCGCCTCATCACCGCACTCCCTGACCCGGGCGATGATGCCGCTGACGATACCTGCCACGTCGGTTTTCGGGCTGACCCTGGCAAAGATCTCGCTGTTTTTCACCTCGCCGTATTTCATTATCCTGATCATGATATGCCTCGCTGTTTCTTGTTTGTTTGTTACAACCCGTCAGTTCTCCTTCTGTGCCCCGACGGCCGACGTAAGCTCCATTATCTTCTCATATCGGAATTTATACGCCGCTCTGTTAGCTATGAGCCTCGCGGAGATCGGAACGACCTCCTCTATGACCTCCAGATCATTCTCCCTGAGCGTGTTGCCCGTCTCCACTATATCGCAGATAACCGACGAAAGCCCCAGGATGGGCGCCAGCTCGATGGAGCCGTTGAGATGGATTATATCGATATCGCGGCCCTTTTTTGCATAATACCCGGCTGTAATATTCGCAAACTTCGTCGCCACCCGCAGGGTCCTCGACGGATCGTCCACAAAGCCTTTTTTCGCGGCGATCGCCATACGGCACTTTCCGACGCCCAGATCGAGCAGTTCATATATGTCCGGCTCGTATTCCAGAAGGATATCTTTCCCCGCGACGCCTATATCGGCAGCGCCGCGTTCCACGTAGATGGCGACATCCGAGGGCTTTACCCAGAAATACCGCACGCCCTTTTCCGGATTTTCAAATATGAGCCTGCGTCCGCCTTCCATGACTGCCGGGCACTCGTACCCGGCTTTTTCAAACATCGCATATACCTTCTCGCCAAGTCTGCCCTTGGGCAGGGCGATGCTCAACATTTCAGACATCCGGGCCCCTCCTTTCGCCGAGCAGTTCAAGCATGTCCAGATATACGGCAAAGCCTATCGCGCCTGCGTCGCGGTCCATTCGGCGCATCATTCCGTCATACTGCCCGCCCGAGAGGATGCTCCCCGGGATTCCGTCTATAAAACCCTTGAAGACTACTCCGTTGTAATAGCGCATATCGCTGACTACCGAGAAGTCTATTCTGAGTATATCCGCGGCTGGCGTCTCAGACAGGGATTCAAGTATGGATCTGAATTCATCCAGCGCGCACCCCGCCTTGCTTCCGGCCAGAATCTGTTCCAGCTCGAAAAGCACATCCTCCGGCCTGCCGTAGAGGGCAGCCACCTTCATCAGAGCTTCCGCTGCCTGCTTATCAGCGTCCGCCTCCCGGCAAATCGCCTCGATCTCGCTGATGTTTTTCCGGGCAGCGCCGCGAAGTACAGCCTTTTCGATCTCCGGCTTTACGCCGAGCTCATCCAGAAGAGCCTGAAGGATGCCGAGGTGCGATATATCAAGTATGCAGCTGGGCGAAAGCTTTTTCAGGCTCTGCGCAGCCAGCACGATAACCTCCCGCAGCTCATCCGTCCCGATATCTCCGATGCACTCGAGCCCCGACTGCTTTATCTCCTGAAAGCGCCTCGTCCCGCGCGATATGCGGTAGACGTTCTCGTCATAGTAGACTTTCTGCGTGCGTCCCGGCTCATCCTTTGTGTTGCGGATGATAGACAGCGTAACATCCGGCTTGAGCGCCATCAGCTTACCATTGGTGTCCGTAAAGGTGATGATGCTGTCGGAGATCAGAAAATCCTTGTTTCCCGCATAGAGATCGTACTCCTCAAACTTGCTCATCTTGTATTGACGGTAACCCGCGGCGGCATAGAGAGAGCGCAGCATAAAAGCTGCCCTTTCCTCCGGTTTCAGGATGCTGTCATCTACGATCATTTTTCTTTTTCCTCCTGAAGCAGGTCGATGGCCTTGCGATAACCGCCGCTGCCGTATCCGAGGCATCTGCTCACACGGCTGATCGTCGCCGTGCTGATGCCGACCTGGCTCGCGATTGTGCGGTAATTCTCGCCGCGGTCGAGCAGTACCGCCGCGTCAAGGCGCTGCGCCATATCGTCAATTTCCTTGATGGTGCACAGATCCTCAAAGAAATCATAGCAGTCGTCTATCGACTGAAGCTGCAGTATTACCTTAAAAAGTCTGTCTTTGGATTCGTTCCGACGTGTCGCCAAGATCTTTTCCTCCATGTGATAGTGTATGTGCTCCGTCTGATCAGCTTTTTTCTGAGTCAGATATGTGGTAGATTTTAGCACTTTAGCACGCTAAAGTCAAACGTTTTTTCGCGCTTTTTTTATAATCCGAAGGACAGCATCCGCAGATAGTATTTCCTCCGTAGACGCACAGAAAAACCGCCCTTGCGGGCGGCAATTCTTTTATATGCTTTACGGGCTCTCCTCCCGCTCGGCCGTCAGTGCTTTCCCTGATCAGCAGACTCCCTGCTCTTCCATGGCCTTGAGCACCTTCTCGGCTGCTGCCAGATTCGCTCCTGCGATGAGGTTTCCGGGCATGCCGTATTTCTCGGCGGCTGCCTCGATCTCTCTGTAGATATTTTTCATTATCTCACGAAGCTTTTTGTCTACCTTGTCGAGCGTCCACACACTCTTCTCGGAGTTCTGGGACATTTCCATCGCAGAGACAGCCACGCCGCCGGCGTTCACTGCCTTGTAAGGAGCTACGACGATTCCGGCGTTCACGAGCACTCCGATCGCGTCAGGCGTAGTAGGCATATTCGCGACCTCTACGAGGAATTTGCAGGTGCCCTCCGAAGTGATGCGGAGAGCTTCCTTGATCGAGATATCGTTCTGAGTGGCGCATGGCACGTAGACATCCGCCTTGACGCGGCCCCACGGCTTCTCGTACGGCGAGAAATATACTCCGTATTTATCCGCGAAATCCTTCACCTTGTTGCGGCGGGATGCGCGCATCTCGAGCATATAATCCACCTGATCTGCGCTCATGCCCTCAGGAATGTGTACGTATCCGTCCGGACCTGAAAGTGCTACGACCTTGCCGCCAAGTTCAGTAAGCTTTTTCGCTACGCCCCAGGCGACATTGCCGAAGCCCGAGAGCGCAAACTTCATGCCATCGATGCTGCAGCCTTTTTCTTCAAAGAGCTCCTGCATCAGATAGACGGCGCCGTAGCCGGTAGCGGTATCTCTGCCGACGATTCCGCCCGAGGCCACGGGCTTGCCCGAAAGGACGCCGGATTCATAGGTATTGATCAGGCGCTTGTACTGGCCGAACATATATCCGATCTCGGTGCCGCCGCAGCCAAGATCTCCGGCGGGGCAGTCCATATTCGCGCCGATGTAATGATACAGGCCCGTCATGAACGACTGGCAGAACCTCATCAGCTCACGGTCAGACTTGCCCTGGGGATCGAAATCCGATCCGCCCTTGCCGCCGCCTATGGGAAGTCCGGTAAGGGAATTTTTGAAGGTCTGTTCAAACGCCAGGAACTTCAGTGTACCCAGCGTGACATCGGGAGAGAAACGAATACCGCCCTTGTAGGGGCCGATGGCGCTGCTGTACTGGATTTTCCAGCCGCGGTTCACATGGATTTTTCCTTCGTCATCTTCCCACGGGATACGGAATGTAATTATCTTTTCCGGCTCTACCAGCCTCTCCAGTAAAGCTAGTGAACGGTATCTGTCTTCGTTCTTGTCTACAAGAGGACGGATCGAGTCCAGTATCTCGGTCACGGTCTGTACGAACTCCTGCTCGTCTGCGTCCTTTTTCCTTACAACCTCCAATACGTCGTCGACATATGACATTTTATTATACCTCCTTTAGCAATATGGCATATGCTACCACGTATTTTTACTTTTGTAAAGTTAAATTTATTATTTTATTATTTTGATTAAGTGTTTTTGGGTAATTATTTATTTTTTTGTTTAAAGTGACAAAAAGCCCGGAACCGCAAATGAACAGGGGCCTGTCAAGTAGACAGACGAAATAAGCAAAATAAGTCAATAAAAATGGTGATCACTTCATTAGAGGTAGTCACCATTTTAATAATCGAATAAGTTGGTTGTAAGGACTATGACAGCTTCAGCTGTCATTTAATCCTTGGTCTGCTTGGTGACTACTTTATCTGCCATGGAATGCCAGTCAACCCTGCGCTACGCGCACCGCGAAGCGGCTGCGGGGTTGACAGACATTCCATGACAGATATTCTGTAGTCAAGCAGATCAAGGATA
>JAFSTX010000058.1 GCA_017445585.1 Lachnospiraceae bacterium | reverse complement strand
CGTACGCTGAAAGCCGAGCGCACTGGTTTAGAAAACGAGCGCACCGGCTTTCAGCGTACGCAGCAGCGGCCGGGACAGGCGCGGTTCGGTACTAAAGATCAGAGTGTATCTGCGGGCTCTGCAGCAGAATCAGAGTTCGCGGACTCTGTCTTGACATCGGGTTCCGCCGCGGGGGCAGGATTCTTAACTTCGCCAAGCAGCTGCATAAACTCCTTGCCGGTGATAGTTTCCTTTTCAAGGAGGAAACCGGCGATACGGTCCATAGCCTCGCGATTGCTGCCGATCAGCGCCTTTGACTTCTCAAAGGCCTCTTTCAGCTTGTCGCGGACGGCGCGGTCGATCTCCGCTGCCGTAGCGTCGGCACAGTTGAGCTTGCTGTATCCGGTCAGATACTGGCTCTCGATGCTTTCGAGAGCCATCAGGCCGAACTCCTCGCTCATTCCGTAGCGCGTGATCATATCGCGTGCCATCTTTGTGGCTTTTTCTATATCGTTTGAAGCGCCGGTGGAGACCGAGTCAAAATACAGCTCCTCCGTGGCGCGTCCTGCCAGCAGAGTGACAAGCTCCTCTTCCATCTCGACCTTCGTCATCAGGAAGCGCTCCTCTTCGGGAGTCTGCATGACGTAGCCGAGCGAACCCATGGTACGTGGCACGATAGTGATCTTCTGGACCGGCTCGGTATTCTTCTGGAGTGCGGCGGCAAGAGCGTGGCCGACCTCGTGGTAGGCGACCATGCGCTTTTCCTTGTCGTTCATCACACGGTCCTTCTTTTCCTTACCGGCGATAACGACCTCTACCGACTCAAAGAGATCCTTCTGGCTGACGGCCTTGCGGCCGCTCTTGGCGGCGAGGATCGCGGCTTCATTTATCATGTTCGCGAGATCCGAGCCCACCGCGCCCGCGGTAGCCATGGCGATCTCGTTCAGATCGACGGTCTCGTCCATGCGAACGTCCTTCGCGTGGACACGGAGCACCGCCAGACGCCCCTTGAGGTCGGGCTTGTCTACGATAATGCGGCGGTCCAGACGACCCGGGCGGCAGAGCGCGGGATCAAGCACCTCGGGGCGGTTGGTCGCCGCGAGGATAAAGACGCCCTTGCTGGAATCGAAGCCGTCCATCTCGGCAAGCAGCGCGTTCAGAGTCTGCTCGCGCTCGTCGTTTCCGCCGAATCTGGTATCGCGGCTCTTGCCGATGGCGTCGATCTCATCTATGAATATGATGCAGGGGGCCTGCTGCTGAGCGTTTTTAAAGAGATCTCTCACGCGCGAAGCGCCCACGCCCACAAACATCTCGACGAAGTCCGAGCCGGCCAGCGAGAAGAAAGGCACCTTTGCCTCACCCGCGACAGCCTTTGCCAGCAGCGTCTTGCCCGTACCGGGAGGGCCCACGAGCAGCGCGCCCTTGGGGAGCTTCGCACCGATCGCGGAATATTTGCCCGGATTGTGCAGGAAGTCAACTATTTCGATCAGGGAATCCTCAGCCTCGTCCTGTCCGGCCACGTCCGCAAATGTGATACCGGTCTCCTTCTGCATATAGAGCTTTGCGGATGATTTGCCCACGCCGAAGATCCCGCCGCCGCTGCCGCTCTTGCGGAGCATGCTCGAGAAGATAATAAAGATTATTATCATCGGGGCCATGTAGATCAGCATCTGCACGAGCAGGCTCGTCTCAACGATGACCTTGCCTTCGACAGCGATGCCTTTTTCGAGCAGCGTCTCACGCAGCTCATCCACTTCGCCTACGACGCCGGTGGTATAGGTCACGGACCCGGTCCTATCCTTCACAACGAGCGTGATTTTATTATAGCTCTCGTCGATCTCCACTTTCTCAATATTCGCTGCGGGAGTCTCCTCGATCATCTTGAGGAATTCATTATAGGTCAGCTCGCCGCTGCCCGTAGAAAAGATCCCCCTCGAGAGAAAAGCGAGCATAAAGAGCGCCACCATGATCAACGTCGCTGCGCCTATGAAATTCCGTTTGTTGTTATTATCGTCTTTTTTGTTGTTGTTTCTGTTTTCGTCCATAGGTTTTCCTTTTGTTCGGGCGCAGAAAGCCCGTCTTCCGTAATTCTTCATAATTATAGAAGACGGGTCATTTTTTCGCAATAAAATTATTATAAAATAAGAATAAACAAGACGCCGGACATCTGCTCCGTCAATTAACCGAGATCCACATGGCGGGTCTCACTCCGATCTGTCCCGTATAAGTCCAGTATGGGTAAAAAGCTCCCCGGGCAGTCACGTAGATCATGGCGTTCGGAAGATGCGCCATAGTGCGCGTTACCCATGTGCAGTAGACCATCTCCCCGCTCTGCACCTTCAGATACGAGACGTCCGATTCATCCCGTACCATCGCACTTGCAAAAGCAATGCGGCCATAGGCGCCCATCTCCGCGCTCACGCCCTTACTGATCTCTCCCTCAATATAATCTTTTTCGACTGCCGGATCTCCGAAGTTCGGAAGCCACCCGTCGGCTTCACCCAGATACTGCAGGATCTCGTTCACGCTGAGTACGAAAACCTGATCGTCAGTATCCGCCCCGCTGCTCGTTGCGGCAAGGCCGGCGGCATCGGCGACTTCACGCCCGTCACCGCACATCTGCCAGTAGGTCGAAAGGTAATCGGCGCTGCCCTCGTTGGTCAGATGGGTAGTTGCGATCATGGCGCGTTCATCATCGGAAAAGACCGTATCCAGAAAGTCTCCGTTCAGAAACGCACGCAGCGAGCACGTCTCCCAGGTCACCGCGTCCTTACTGTCGTTGAAAGGCGTGTCGTCTATGACGCTGCGGCAGAGCAGGAAAAGCTTTCCGTCCTTTTTGTCTATGACCTCCCAGGAGATAGGATCGGGGCCGTTTGATACACATTTATCCTGCTCATAGGCGCCCATCAGCACCCAGTCTCCGATCTCCGCCTCGGATATTTCGCGGTATGCCTTCAGCCCGCGGATGCCCTTGTGGATCAGATCGATATATCTCTCATCCACCTGCTCATAGACGCCCATCCCTCCTGCCTCTTCCATCATCAGGCGGTCGGCCTCGATGCGGAGCATGGTCGGTTTTCCGTCCACCATGGCCGTCTCGCCGTTAATATCCGTAATAGTCTTCTCGGTAAAATAAAATTTCAGTTCCTCATAAGTCTCGTACGGATCCGGACGGTCCTCAATATACAGAGTGCCTGTGCCGTTCTCATGAAGGACTATATACTGCGCAAAACGATACATTTCAAGGAACTCGGGATAATCATAATTCTGTCCGTCGTAAAAAACATTCGGAACGATGACCTGCCCGGGATTGTTCCAATCATCTCCGCCGAGGTATATCCAGTAGGTATCCGCATCCGAGCGCGGAGCGGTCTGCGTCCGGCCATCGTCATTGCCGGGATCAGTCTGTGTGCTTATGTCTGCTCCGCTCTGAGTCCCAGGCTGTGTATCCGTGCCGGCATTTTCACCCGTACCTCCGCAGGCAACGATACCTGCAATCACGGAAAAAGCCAATATGCTGATGATTATCTTTTTCATAACGGTCTGCCTTTCCATGTATTTATATATTTATACTATATCATATCAGAAACGCATACAAATACTTTTTTTTGCTGATTATTTCGACGCGGATTTTGACCGGCCAAAATCCGCTGCAGATATTGCCTTCCGTACGCTTAATGCGCCCATCGCGTTTTGGCTGATAAAAAAGGCACTCCGATCGGAGTGCCAAACAGGGGCAGTAAGAGTCGAACTCACATTGACGGTTTTGGAGACCGCTGTTCTGCCATTGAACTATGCCCCTAAGCGCCAGATATTTATATCACTTCATTAAAAAAATGTCAATATTCCGCCGAAAAAAACTAACGCGGTGTATCGCCAAAAAGCGGCGCTGAAAACGGCGATGGCAGGGGTTACTTCTCGTCTCCGGCCAGAGCCCTTATCGCTTCGGCGACATTCGAAACGCCAACGAGGCGGATGTCGCCTCTGTTCTCCAATCCGCGCAGATTCCCGCGGGGAAGGATGCAAGTATCAAAGCCCATCTTTACAGCTTCGTTGACGCGCTGCTGCGCCTGGCGCACAGCTCTCACCTCTCCGGAAAGTCCCACCTCTCCAAAGACCAGCGTCCGGTCGCTTACCGGTATATCACGGTAGCTGGACGATATCGCGAGAGCGATGCCCAGATCGAGAGAAGGCTCGCTCAGCCTGAGGCCGCCTGCGATATTCACGTAGGCGTCGCACTCGGAAAGCTTCAGACCAACGCGCTTTTCGAGCACGGCCATGAGCAGGTTCACCCTGTTATAGTCGGTGCCCGCCGCGGTACGCCTGGGCATGCCGAAATTCGTGCGGCACACGAGCGCCTGCACCTCGAGCAGCATCGGGCGGCTCCCCTCCACCGCGCAGGTGATCACCGAACCGGAAGAACCGCTCTCGTGTCCGGAGATCATGTATTCGGAGGGGTTGGGGACCTGGACGAGCCCTTCGGAGCACATCTCAAAGACTCCGATCTCATTTGTCGAGCCAAAGCGGTTTTTTACGCCGCGAAGCACGCGGTAGCTGGCGCTCTTGTCGCCTTCAAAATACAGCACTGTGTCCACCATATGCTCGAGCATACGCGGTCCGGCCACGGCGCCCTCCTTCGTCACGTGACCCACGATAAAGATCGTGATCCCGAGGCCCTTGGCCAGCTGGAGCAGCACGTTTGTCGACTCGCGGACCTGACTGACCGAGCCGGGCGCGCTCTCCACGTCTTCCCTGTAGACCGTCTGGATCGAATCGATCACAGCCACCTGCGGCCAACGCTCCTTGAGGATCTCCGAGATCGTATCGAGATTCGTCTCCGCGAGAAAACCAAGGTTTTCCGTAAATTCTCCCACGCGCTGCGCGCGCAGCTTTATCTGGCGCAGCGACTCCTCGCCCGAGATATAAAGCACGCCTCTGCCATCTGCTGACAGATTGCGGCACACCTGCAGAAGCAGGGTCGATTTTCCTATGCCGGGATCTCCGCCCACGAGAATCAGTGATGCGGGGACTATACCCCCGCCCAGGACGTTGTCGAGCTCCGAAAAGCCCGTGGAATACCTGCTCTCCTCGCCGGTCTCGATCTCGGAAAGGGTCTTGGGCACGGGGAGCTGCCCCGGAGAGCGCGTCCCCAGGCTTACACGGCCCGCGCCTTTCTCTTCTTTAACGGTTGGCGCCTCCACAAAGCTGTTCCACGCCTTGCAGGCCGGGCACTGCCCGTTCCACTTTGCCGACTCGTAGCCGCATTCCTTGCAGAAAAAACTTGTTGCCTTCGCTTTTGCCATATATCAACCTCACTGTCCGTATCCGGGGGACTGTAACCATTTGACGCCGCCGTACCCGGGGCAAGCTGCCGCGGAAAACTCCGAAGACCGTGCCCCTGCCGCCGTCCAACCCGAATTATAGTAAATGCCCAAATCAAAAGCAATAACACCGGGCAAAAACTCTCCGCCGGGATCCAAAACGCCTTGTGCCGCTCTCTCCCGGGAAAATGTTCCATGTGTTCCAATAAATATTAAATATTTTTTTGATTATAGTTTGTGGCTAATTTTTCAGGCATCCGATAGGAATGACATATACGCCGTCTTCACGCTTATAACCATATTCTGTCGCGGTTATGACAAGCTTAAGATCCGGCAGTCTTAGCGGGACCTGTTTTTCCTTTTTGTTGTACTCTCCAATAAGTCTTTCTATCTTGCATTGATGTTCAGCGCCCATATCAATTTCTTTACTTCCGAGTTTGAATTCTATCAGAGCATATCGCCCATCCTTAAGATGGAGTACTGCATCCGCTTCCAAACCATAGCGATCATGGTAATATGAGACTT
>JAFSTX010000057.1 GCA_017445585.1 Lachnospiraceae bacterium | reverse complement strand
GCAACTCGTCCCGTATTTGCCTACAAAGCGCCCGCTGCCGGTGAGATCACTCTGCGTATGCAGACCCACAGCACCACGGATATGCACATGCAGGTCTATGTGGGCGAGACCCTGCAGCAGATAGGCGGCGCGGACAACCTGACGCTGACTCAGACCGGCACACTTCCCGGAGCCATGACTCTGACGGAGCTTCAGCTTACGGTAAAGAAAGACCAGATGGTCTATGTGGAGTTCTACAGTACGAATCCCGACGCACAGCGCCAGGCCTGGATCAATGAGTATTCGGTAGTCTATAATTCCGTAGGCGTGCCTGCGGACATCAGCGATCTTATGGCGATCGAGCTTGGGGATGCCGTGACTGCGGACTTCTATATAACTCCCGATGTGATCGTCGGAGCGGATGAGAAAGTAGTCTTCCAGGTCAGCCTGGGAGGAGCGGCAGCGACAGAGATCGAAGGCGCTCTGATCACTGAGGGAGAGAATGCCGGCAGGTATCTCATCAAGCTTGACAATATCTATCCTCAGCAATTCAGTGATCTGATCACCGGACGTGTGATCGTAAAGGGTACAGATCCTTCTGCACAGCCCCACGTGATCAGAAACTATACCACTTCTGACGGGCTCAGTATCGCATCCTACTGTGACAGCCTCATCGCTGCCTATCCGGACGATGAGACGCTCCGCAATCTCGTGGCGAATATGCTCATCTACGGAGAGGCTGCACAGCTCTTTGCAGACTACAGGACAGATGCTCTTCCCACTGAGGGAAGGACCTGGATCGAAGAAGCCAAAAAGACATTTGATATCCCTTCGGATACTATGGCACAGACTGTGATCGCCCTGGGTGATAAGGGCCGCATCTCAGGCGCCAGCCTGCAGCTTGCGGAAAAGGTCAGAATGGCTTTCTCCGTCACCGCGGCCGACACGGCGGAAATGAGCCTTCGCATCACCTTTGACGGAGCGGCTGCGGCGTTTGCGCTTACGGATCCGGCATTCACCACAATCGGAACAGGCGTATACAGACTCATTCTCGACAAGATCATGCCGGCAGACTACGGCAAAGTCTATAAGGTGGAACTGCTCTCCGGCGAAAATGTTATCCATGCGATAGATTACAGTGTAAACGCATATATCAGCCGTATGCAGGCGGATACAGCTGCAGGAACTCTGATTAAGGCTCTCAATGACTACGGTCAGGCAGCTGTGGCCTACAAGGCTGCTCACGGCGACGAAGGAGCTTCCGGATCGCTTTCAAAGGATCATGCCTCTATCAGCAGCTACGGAGCTATCACAGGCTCATATGCGAGCGCAGAGGTACCTTTTGAGAAAAACAGTTTTTTTGGCTGAACGGTAAAGGAAAACGTGCCGGCGCTTCGGCGTCCTTTGCCACGGAGTCGCGGACCGAGGGTCCTGTGACCAGGCTGAGCGCCGGCAGTACCACAAGTCTTACTACATCCTTTGCGACGACGGATGATGGAGTCGTGGAGATAGTTCAGAGCATGAAGACCGGCAGCGGAGGCATATCCGGCGTAGGCTGGACTCTGAAGGTTCCGATGGATTATCAGATAATCATACCGGCCTGGAACGGTATCGCTCTGGATAAAGACCATCCCGATATCTACGGAGGGTGGACCTATCTCGCGTATCCCAGGATGTGGCAGGCGCAGATGTTCCTGATACAGGGTAATGATGGCGGCCTGCTCGTATATGCCGACGATGACGGGACACAGTTCAAAGGTCTCGGCATCACAAATGACGGAACCGACTTCAGACTGGAGATACGCTCCATCCCTCAGGCGCCTTTCACGCAGTACACGGAGTTTGAGACTGTAACCTGGAAGATATGCGCATACAAGGGCGGCTGGACAAGCGGAGCGGATCTTTACAGGGAGTTTATGAACCGGACATTCCATTTGAGGAGCATAAATTCGCGCGAACCCGAATGGGCAAAAGACATCCAGCTGGTATGGATGGACGATCTGGACAGTATATACAAACTGCAGCTTCTTGCACGTGAGATCGATCCGTCAAATGTCCTGATACATATCCCGGGATGGAGGGCGTCAGCCTACGATACCGATTATCCTGACTATACGCCCAAGGAAGGCATCGTGGATCTTATCAGATCTGCGAAGGCGCTGGGATTCAGGGTAAGCCTGCACTGCAATATGCTTGGCTGTGCTTTTGAGTCCGACGTCTGGAAGAACGGGATGAAGGACTGGGCCTGTCTCGACGCATACACTCTGGAACCCATAGTCGAGGGATATACAGCCGGAGGAGTGGATTTTCGTTTCGGACAGATCAATCAGGCTTCGGTCGCCTGGCAGGACCTGATGGTGGAGACCATAACAAGAGTCGTGGAGGAGACCGGGGCGGACTGCATTCATCTGGATCAGAGCCTGTTGTGCTTCAATGACGGCCGCGGGTATGTGAACGGGATGACTACCATGCAGGGCAATGTGGAGCTGCAGAGAAGGCTTGCGCAGGCTTTGCCGCAGATTGCCTTCAGCGGCGAGGGGATGAATGAGTTCAGTGTACGGTATGCGGATTTTATCCAGCAGCATGTCTACGGACTGGACAATTCCACCCGCAGCTGGTCGGATGAGGCGGCACATCAGATCGTACCGCTGGTAACGTATCTCTTTGACGAGTACGCCAGGTCCTATCACTATCCGGCGCTTCCCACTGCGGATACGGCCAATACCGACTACTATATGGCATGGTACAGCCGAGGGAATCTCGCTGCAGGACTTATCCCCTGCCTGTACCGCGAGTCAGTCATGTCGATCGTAAGTCCCTCGCAGGTATTCACATCCGTCCTTAACGATGTGAGGGCGAGGGTGGAAAACAAGCCCGTGATCAGACGCGGAATCTGGCCGGAGGGCTCCGTGATCGCCTTTGTTCTGAAGAACGGAAAGTATATCAGGTGGGACGGTACATCGTCTAAAACGTATTTTTATCAATTATTTGGAGAGACAGAATGAAGATCGGATCAAAACAATCATCAGAAAAAGACAGAACGATCACAGCAAAGAGAAGCTTGCCTTGCCGCTTTGCAGCTCTGTCTCTGGCTTTAGCTATGGCGGTGGGGATGCTCTCGGGTATCCCCGCCGAGACTGCATTTGCAGAGGCCCCCGCAGGGAGCCTGGAAGGAAGCGTTTTTGCCCCGGATCTGTCCGAATGGGGCATACAGAACAACAATAACTGGTACTATATGTCATGGAGTCCGAACAGCGGCATGTACAGCCTGATGGATTACTATGACAACAGTGCATCTATAAACTGGCAGAGAGAACACTACGCCTCGGATCCGAATGCAGTCGGAGAGATGTATTTTATCGATCAGATACATTTCTTTACCGGAGAGAACGGCACCCGTCCGGTATACGCCTTCAAGGCGCCGGGCTCAGGCAGGATCCAGGTCGATTTCAAGATACACGGCGTCGCCGATATGGGCGTGAATGCTTTTGTGGGTGAAAGTCCCGTAGCCATAGAAGGCAAGGAACGTTATACATTCACTACCACCGGCTCCCTGCCCGGAGCATTTACGCAGGTCAGCTTCGAGACGAGCATCATAGAGGGACAGTGGCTCTATCTTCAGTGCTCCACTACCGGAAGCTCGCGCGACGGCTGGTTCAAGGAACAGTCCGTGACTTATCTGGAAGAGGAGACGGAGGTGGATCTCACCGATACCGTGCTCTATCCGGATCCCGACAAATGGGGCAGAGCTTCGAATAACAACTGGTCCTATATGTACCGAAGCGGCAATTCCGATACACTGGAGAAATTGACGTACTTTGCGGCTTCCGATACCGATATAGACTGGCAGAAGGAGACCTATTCGTTCGATCCGCGCGTGAAGGCCGAGATGCTGTTCATATCCAGGACCATCTTCTTTGTGGGTGAGAACGGCGCGAGACCCGCGTATGTCTTTACTGCGCCTTCGGGAGGACGCGTGCAGTTTACGGTACGTACGCATGGCAACGAACAGATGTATATGGAGGTATACAAAAACGATGAGCTCGTGAAGGTGAACGGAGCGGAGCGGATCACATTCAATACGACAGGCCCGCTTCCGGGGGCTTTTACCGAGCATACATTCACACTGGATGTAAAAAAGAATACAAAAGTGGCTCTTCTGGGCGGGTCGGATGATATCACGGCCGAGAGAGGAGGTTACGTGAATTACTATTCCGCGAAGTATCTGTCACTTAACGATGAGGTGGAACCGGAACCCGTGATAGAACTGATCACAGAAAAGCCAAAGGCAGAAGGCAGCGCTCTGGACTGGAACCGCGGCAGGGCATACTATACGCAGCTCCACGATATGCTCGAAGGCGATAAACCTCTGACATGGGTATTTGTCGGCGATTCAATTACCGCTAATGACGGCGACGTATCAAAGGGTTTCAGAAGCTATGCGGAGATATTTGACAGCTATCTCAAGGGAACTCTCGGACGCAGCGACGACCGCGTGGTTAATACCGCCGTCAGCGGCTGGAACAGTGGCAGCGTGAATTTCAGCAGGGATATCAAACCGTATGATCCCGATATAGTGTATATCAAGCTGGGGACGAACGACAGCTTCGGATCAGAGGCGGCAGCGAGGACCTTTTATAACAACATGTCGAATCTCTACCGGCAGATCATAGCTTTAGGAGCGATCCCTGTCATAGCTGCTGCCAATCCTTTCAGCAGGGACTGGGGCAACACCATGCAGACGGAACAGTTCGCTGCGATGTATCCTTCGGTGATCAGAGCCCTCGTATACGAGAAAGATCTGCTCCTTGTAGATTACTACTCCGTGTATGATGCTGATATGGACTACGCGTCATCGCATTATTTCAATCCGGATACCATCCATCCCAACAGGAACGGAATGCTGGTCATGGCACAGACCCTGATCCATGATCTGGGTATGGAGACAGAGAGCAGTATCACGGGAACCGATGCCGGCGATCTGAGAAAAACGGAACTTACCGACAATATCATTCTTGCGGACGTTGATCCTGCTGAGTTCATCTCGGACGGATCCTCCGTGAAACTGTCCGATCTCTCCATAGAAAACGGATTCGTACTGATAGGCGGGACCGACGCCATGGGCGCGGGTACGAGCATGATAACCAGAAGGTCTCTGGCCCAGTACCTGAACAATAATTTCCAGCTGGGCAGGGGCGAGACTCTGATGAAGAGCGCAGAGACGGCAAAAACTCTGGATTACGCCGCTTTCGGCAGCGGTAAGACTATCCTGATCCTGCCTGAAGCCTACAGCGGCAGCGGAGTACGCCTTTGGGCCGGCGCATCCGCGCAGGATATTGCGGATGCGGCAGGCGCGGCGATGGAGGCAGGACACGACGTAATACTGATCACGCCGGCTCCTGTATATGGCTCTCATGCCGGAGAAGTCGATTCGCTCGCCGATGCTGTCAGAGATGCAGCAGAAATCAGCGGTGCCGCTCTCATCGATCTGAACGCATATTTTACTGCCGTGGCAGCGCAGGTGGAAGAAGTTAAAAGTGCATGGTACCTGGGCGATACGTTAAACTACGCCGGCATTAATGACGCTGCTATCCTGATAGGAACTGCCTTCGGACTGGATACAGTATCTTATTCTGACAACAGTTTTTCCGAGGATCAGACTCCGGAAGACTGGGGAGAGCAGGGACTGAACAATTTCTATTATTACTATCAGGTCAAGGGAACCGAGATATTCCAGCCGCTGCCATTTGTGAGCGCAGAGAAGGCCGACGCGGTGTGGACAGCCGATCGCTTCTCGCTCGCAGCGGGAGACTTTACATTTATCGGCAAGGACA
Source organism: Lachnospiraceae bacterium (assembly GCA_017445585.1). Classification (GTDB taxonomy): domain Bacteria; phylum Bacillota; class Clostridia; order Lachnospirales; family Lachnospiraceae; genus UBA3774. Next base: position 47,376 of record JAFSTX010000057.1, on the reverse strand, counting down.
TCATCCATGCGGGGAATGCCTATAATCCGGTAAAAGCCTTTAAGACACCCTATACCGGAAAAGTCAGGATAACCGTCAAACACCGCAGGGATTCAAACGACGCAAGCGAAGGCGGCACAGCCGGGACCATGTGGATAGTAGCTCGGAAGAACAACGAGATCCTCACCTCCGACAAGGGCGAGGAGAAGATACGCATGCTCGGATCGGGCGGCAGCTATCTTACCGATACATATACTGTGGAGGTCAATGCGGGTGACTGGCTCTACGTCCTGATAGACGCTGAGCAAGCCGCCCAAGGTCAGCTCATGGAGAAAGTAACTTATATCACCATGAGCAGGGATCAGGGAGATGACAAAGAGAATGATACGGATGACACCTATATCCCCGATCCTTCTGCCTGGGGCACCCAGGATAACAACGGCTGGTACTATATGTACAAGGGTCGTGACAACGTCCGCCGCGAACTGACATATCGCGACGGTACGGCGAACATCGAATGGCAAAGAAACGCCTTTGCTTCTGATCCTTTTGAAGTGCAGGAGATGTATTTTATCAACCGCAGCTCGTTTTTCTGCGGAGAACTGGATACGAGGCCGGTATATGCCTTCAAATGCCCGAAGGGAGGAGAGGCTGAGTTGACCTTCATAACGCACGGTAATGATCCGGTACACATTGACGTGCTCAGAAACAGCGAACTTGTCGATACCGTCGCTCTTACTACTGAGGGCGAACTCTCGGGCTATTCGCTCCACACCTACAGGATCGACGTGAAGGAAGGCACATGGCTCTATCTGGAGTGCTATACCTCAGACCGGACGGCGAGAGAAGGCTATGTAAGCTTCTACGGAGTGAAGTATCTCTCTGCAAACGATGAGAAGGAAGAGCCTGAAGAGACTATCTCCGGAAAGGTATTTACTCCGGATATGGATGTGCTGCGTCAGGGCAACAACGGCTGGTACTATATGTATTATGACCAGCTGTACCGCGCCTATGTGCAGCTGCGCAAATACGGGCCGGACGCTGCGATAGAGTGGCAGAGGAATGCCTTTGCCTTTGATCCTAATCTGATGAGCGAGATGCTCATTATGACGAATGGCCATTTCTTTACAGGTGAGAACGGCAGCAGGCCCACGTATGCCTTCAAATGCCCTTCGGGCGGCAGAGTCCGTCTCAAGGTCTATACTCACGGCGAAGACGACGTATATATGACCGTGTACCACAATGACCACAAAGAGGACAGCTTCCATTTCAATACTACCGGTCCTCTGGACAGATACACCGAGCATCTGGCCGAGATGGACGTGAAGTCAGGCGACTGGATCTATCTGGTCTGCGCAAGTGACGGCAGCCACAGAGACGGCTGGCTCAGCTTCTACGGTGTGGAGTATCTCACCGTAAATGATGAGAAAGGCTCGTATTCACAGGGCAGATACTTTACCCCGGATCTGAACGGAGCCTGGGGCACACAGGATAACAACGGCTGGACCTTCCAGTATCTGGACAAGACGGACGATCTGTTCCGCAAACTCGCGTTTGTGGGAGACAAGAATGAATTTGAGGGAACTGCGGAAGGAGGATATGAGTATCTGCTGATCAAGACGGTGGAGATGCATCCTTCGATAAAGGGAGATCCCGCAAAGGTCTTTACTCTCAAGGACCGCGGCGGGAAAGTGGAAGTGTCGTTTGCCGCATGGCTTCAGGCACCGGATCTGTCGCCTACGGGTACAGGCATAGCCGTGTATCATAACGGCGTCAAGATCTGGCCGGAGGATCAGGACTTCTATAAGGTGCCGGGAACGATCACGATCAAACGAATCACCGTGGATGCGGCGAAAGGCGATGACATCGCAATAGTGGTCGACAGTCTGGACAATCTCAGTTATGACGCGACCAACGTCAGAGTCTGTGCCAGGTATCTGAGCTATAACGATCGTGTGAGGACCGAATGGCCGGTGTATCCTGCAGAGGTCGCCGATACTCCGGCGCAGCCGGCAGAGCCGCTTCCTTCTGATGACGGCAAAGGCACCGCTCAGAATGACCCGGAGCAGCCTTCAAAGGAAGCTCCTGCGGGCGATGATGCAGAGGCGGCCAATGCAGACAGCTCTGCTCTGCCATGGATCGCCGGAGGCGCTGCAGCCGCCGCAGCTGCGGGGACAGCAATATTCCTGCTGTTCAGGAGAAGAAAGAAGGACTGACATGCAGGCAAAAAAACTACTGTTTGAGGATACTGTGTGTTATAATATCGGTAAATCATCGGTTTCAGAGGTAAACAAAATGGTATCGAGCCGTGACGTTGCACGTCTTGCTAATGTGTCTCAGTCCACAGTTTCCAGAGCGTATCGCGACGATGTATATATAGATCCTATCACCAGACAGCGGGTAATGGACGCAGCAAAGCAGCTGGGGTATTACCCGAACCTGTCTGCCAGAAGTCTGCGCAATCAGCGCAGCCGTATTCTCGGACTGGTCCTTTCGGATCCCGACAATACTTTTTTTGCCTCTGTGATCAGGCAGCTGGAGCAGCATGCAGGGGAGAGGGGCTACAGGCTTGTTCTCACATATACGGACGAGGATCCGGACAAAGAGCGGTTCTGTCTGGAGACCCTGATCTCTTCGAGAGCCGAGGGAGTGCTCGTAATGCCTGTGTCGCGTGCTAATGAAGACATGTACCGCATCCTTCAGAAGAGCGGTATAGCAGCCGTTCAGCTGTTCCGTTCGCTCTATGACGACGTGTCTTCCGTGTGTGTCAATGATGAGCAGGGAGCCTACCAGGCTGCGAAATACCTGCTTGATCAGGGCCATCGCAGGATCATCATTACCGAATACACATTTAATCAGGAAAACCCTGCAAAGACAAAGGGCTACCGCAGGGCATGCGAAGAGTACGGCGTGGATCCCGAGGAGGGAATCCTCAGTCTGCCATTTGAAAACAATCTGGACGGTATCATAGCGGGAGCCCTCGCCAGCACAGGCGCGACAGCAATCATCAGCGCGAATATACCTATTACGCTTGCCACGCTCAAGGCGTGCAAGAGCTCGGGACTAACTATCCCTGATGACATCAGTATAGTTGCGTACGACGACAGCCAGTGGCTGGAGTTCCAGGGGATTACCGCCATCACTCATCCCATGCAGCAGATCGGGGATGAGATAGCTCAGTCACTTTTCCGCGAGATCGACGCCTACGGCGACGGTACGACTCCCGAGAGGGAGAACCGGCTGATCAAGCCGTATCTGCTCCTGCGCAATTCGGTAAAAAAAATCCAATGATTCGTAAAGGAATCCGTCGAGAGGAACAAGTATGGAAAAACTAGCTTCCGGCATTTATCGTTTCAGATTCGGAACTCCCGAAGATCTGACTCCTTTTCGTGTACTTTCACCGGTGGCGGCCGACAGACGGCTCGGTGAGCTTCCGGACATCCCGCTTCCATTTGGCGAGGAGAGCATCGGCTTCAGGCTGAGGAAGGGTGGATGCCTGCTGGAAATTCCGCTGTCAGCTGATGAGGATTTATACGGGATGGGTCTGCAGCTCAAGTCTTTCAGACAGAGCGGCCTTAAGAAGCATCTGCGTCCGAACAGCGATCCCACGGCTGATACAGGCGACAGTCATGCTCCGGTGCCTTTCTATATCTCCACCGCCGGCTACGGGATCCTTGTAGATACCGCCAGATACGCGCACTTCTATCTGGGCAACTGCAAGATGCGCGGGTCAAGGCAGGATAGGGAAGGCTTCGCAAGCGCAGGTACCGAGGTCGGCCACTGGTGGATCAAGAAAGGTTCGGGAAACGTCTTTGTAGATATACCGGCCGCATCCGGTGTGGATGTATATGTTTTCTGCGGGACCGATATCAGGGATGCGCTCGCCAGATACAATCTGTTCTCAGGCGGCGGAGCACTGCCTCCGATATGGGGACTTGGCGTGATGTACCGCGCGTATATGTATGCTGATCAGCGGCGCATAGAAGAGCTTGCCCGGACACTCAGAGATACGGGAATGCCATGTGATATGTTCGGCTTTGAGCCCGGGTGGCAGACTCATTATTATTCGTGTTCGTACAAGTGGGATGAAGAGAAATTCCCCGACCATGCTGAAATGCTCAGATCCCTTTGCGACAAGGGCTTCAAGGTCAATGTCTGGGAACACGCTTACGTCCATCCGGAGAGTCCGATATTCGAGGATATGAAGGACTGCTCTGCAGACGAGTACGTATGGGACGGGCTGGTGCCGGATTTTTCCGTGACAAAGGCACAGAAAGTATTCGGCGATCATCACCGCGCGTTGGCCGAGGAAGGCCTTACCGGCTTCAAGCTGGATGAATGTGACAATTCTGATTATACGGCGAACTGGGGCTTTGCTGATTTTGCGGATTTTCCTTCGGGTATGGACGGCGAGCAGATGCACTGCCTCATGGGCGAGCTATATCAGAAGACCATGACGGAGATATTCACGAAGCAGGGCAGACGTACCTGGGGCGAATCCAGGAGCTCCGGAGCTTTTGCCGCGCCGCTTCCCTATGTGCTGTACAGCGATCTTTACGATCATGAAGATTTTGTACGGGGGATGGCTTCTGCTGCCTGCAGCGGACTGCTCTGGACTCCGGAGGTCAGACAGGCGGACAGCAATGAGGAACTCCTGCGCAGGATTGCGGCAGCCGTGGTTTCACCGCAGATGGTGCTCAACTGCTATCAGGTCAAGACTCCTCCGTGGACGCAGTGGGATATGTGGAAAAATCTGGAAGGAGAGCTTCTGCCTGATGCTGATGAACTGACTGACGCGGTCAGAGAGCTTCTGAAGATGCGCATGCGGCTGATCCCGCACCTCTATGCGGCTTATTACAGATATCATGAATGCGGTATTCCGCCGGTGAGGCCACTGGTTCTCGATTATCCTGATGATCTGCATCTGCGGGCATGCTATGACGAGTTCATGGTTGGAGATGGTCTGCTCGCAGCTCCCGTCATATACGGAAGAGGAGACAGACGCAGTGTGATCCTGCCCGGGGGCAAATGGTATGACGTCATGACCGGAGAGGCATTTGACGGAGGACGTGAGATCGTCAGAGAGACAAAACCCGGAGATATACCTCTTTTTGCGAGAGAAGGCACTTTGCTCGCGCTGGCTGAGCCTGTGCAGTTTGTCACGCCGGAGACTGTCTTTGATCTGGAACTTACCGCTTACGGAGCAGGAACGGTCAGCTGCACCCTGATAGATGATGACGGAGAAAGCCTCGATGGAACGGGGCAGGCACTCAGGACGACGTTCTGTGCGGAGGGAGACATCCTCCGGGCAACGGATCAGGGCAGCCGCTATCGGGTCGTCTCGTTTAAGAGGATAGTATGACAGGAGGCAGGATATGGACAGGTTTATAGGCATTGACCTGGGCACCTCGTCAGTCAAGCTGCTTTTGACGGATGAGGAAGGCAGAGTGGAAAAAACCACAAGCAGGTCCTATCCCATCAGCTTTCCGCAGGTGGGCTGGTCAGAACAGGATCCTGCAGACTGGTGGCGGGGTGTGCTGAGCGGCCTTGCGGAGATTCTGGACGGTATTGATAAAAACTCAGTCAGAGGTATCTGCTGCGCAGGACAGATGCACGGCCTCGTGGCGTTGGATGAGAATGACGAAGTAATCCGTCCCTGCATTCTCTGGAATGACGGCAGGACTGCTCCTCAGACCGACTGGCTTAACACTGAGGTCGGAAGGAGCAGGCTGACCGAGTTTACCGGCAATATCGCTTTTGCCGGTTTTACCGCTCCGAAGCTTCTCTGGATGAGGGAAAACGAGCCGGAAAACTTCACGCGTATATCCAGGATCATGCTTCCGAAAGACTATATCAACTATATGCTGACCGGAGTACACAGCTGTGACTATTCAGACGCTTCCGGAATGCTGCTGCTTGACGTCAGGAACCGCTGCTGGTCCCGCGAGATGATGGAGATCTGCCATGTCAGCGAGGATATGATGCCATTTCTCTTTGAGAGCTGGGAGGTGACAGGCGTGGTCCGCAGTGAAATTGCGGAGATGCTGGGGCTTTCAACTGACGTGCGAGTGTGCGCGGGGGCGGGAGATAACGCCGCTGCAGCCGTGGGGACGGGTACCGTCGGAAAGGGCGCCTGCAATATCTCTCTGGGTACATCCGGGACGATCTTTATCCCGAGCGATGGCTTTGCCGTGGATCCCAACAATGCTTTACATGCCTTCTGCCATGCGGACGGAAGATGGCATCTTATGGGATGCATACTATCCGCGGCAAGCTGCAACAACTGGCTTTGTGACAGTATACTCGGTACGAAGGATTTTGCGGCAGAGCAGGAAATGATCACTGACGATATGCTGGGCAGAAACAGGGTGTTTTTTCTGCCGTATCTGATGGGCGAGAGGAGCCCGATCAACGATACCGACGCCAGAGCCTGCTTTGTGGGCATGAGCATGGATTCACGCAGAGAAGATATGGTGCAGGCGGTGCTCGAGGGCGTAGCTTTTGCACTGAGAGACTGCATGGAAGTAGCACATAGCCTCGGAGTACGTGCGGAGAGCACCATGCTCTGCGGAGGCGGTGCGAAAAGTGTTCTGTGGCGCAGGATCATTGCGAACGTTCTGGATATGACTATAGATATCCCGGGCTGCGAGGAAGGCCCCGGATATGGCGCAGCTATGCTGGCTATGGTGGGCTGCGGCGTTTTTTCCACGGTCGAAGAGTGCTGCAGAGCCCTGATCGGGGTAAGAGAGAGTATCAGTCCTGATCCTGATATCGCTGCAGTATATAATGAGAGATATGTGAGATTCCGCAGGATCTATCCTGCGCTGAAGGGGTTCTTTTCGGGCAATGCGGATTAGGTCCGCTCAGTCCCTCCTGCGGACGAGCAGTATCAGACGCAGGAGCTGGAGCACAGAGGATATCAGTGCGGCTACGTACGTCATGGCCGCTGCACGCAGGACTTTGCCGGCGCCGGAGAGCTCTGTGTCTGCAAGTATGCCGCGGTCCTGCAGGATACGCATGGCCCGGCGGGAAGCGTCGAATTCTACCGGAAGAGTGATCAGCTGGAAGAGCACGACGAACACAAAGAAAATGATTCCGACCCTTGCCAGACCGATCCAGTCAAATATCAGACCGATGACGATCAAAGGGAAAGAAATCCATGAACCGATATTGGCCAGGGGAACTGAGAGCGTACGGAGCTTCAGCGGACCGTATCCCTCCTTGTCCTGGATCGCATGTCCGCATTCGTGAGCGGCAACGCCTATGGCAGCAACGGACGTCGATCCGTATACGCTCTCGGAGAGCCTGAGCGCACGGTCTTTTGATGAATAATGATCGGTAAGGTTCCCTGAGACCTGCATCACTGTCACGTCATTTATACCGGCGTCACGCAGCATCATATCGGCGACCTGGGCGCCGGTCATCCGCCTTGAACAGGCGACTTTGCTGTATTTGTTAAAGGTGGATTTAACGAGACCCGATGCGATCAGACTGATCACAGCACCGATGATCACGAGTATATAAGTCCAGTCCAGATAGAAACCATAGGGTGTATACATAGCTGTTACCTCCGTATTCTGAAGTATAATTCAAATTCCATGATATGTCAAAACCTGCGGACAGGGCTCTGTAAACGATTGACCGATATCGGATTAAAATATAAAGTTTGACATTTTGCGTCAAAGTGTTATAATTTTGCTGTATTTAAAGCGTTGACGAGAAGAGTAGCTGATGATACCGGCAAGAGAGAGGGCGCGCGGCTGGGATGCGCCTGCCAGGACTTCAGTGAAGACCACCTCCGAGCGGCCCCAATCCGGCCCGTTGACTTACGTTACAGTCTCAAATGAGCGGCTGCCCTTATGGCGGCAAGCGGGGTGGAACCGCGGGTATGTTTACTCGTCCCTTGCAGTTTTTCTGCAGGGGACTTTTTTTGGCTTTTCCTGACGCTGTATTCCCAAAGCCAGTTCGCTGGCTTCCTGAATCAGGGCGCTCGGTTTCTAAAAAGCTTGAAAAAGCAAAACTCGCCCGCTGCACGGGCTCAAACAGTTGCTTTTTCTGCGCTTTTCCTGACGAAACCTTCGCTGCTGATTCGACGGAAGCGCGAAAAGCTTTGAGAATGCAGCGGTCAGGATCCAGCCCAATACAATAGTCCGTATCAAATGAAAGAAGGAGATATAACCATGAAGATCTATGAGAACGGTGAAGTTGTCGAGTATTCCTTTGAGGATGAAAAGGGCAGAGACACGCTTCGCCACAGCACGAGCCATATCATGGCTGAGGCGGTAAAAAGACTTTTTCCGGACGTAAAGCTGGCCATCGGACCGGCTATCGACACCGGTTTCTATTATGACTTTGACGCCGAGCCTTTTTCCAGAGAAGATCTGGATGCCATAGAGGCGGAGATGAAAAAGATCCTGAAGGAGGGCCGCCGCTTTGAGCGCTGCACACTGCCGCGCGCGGAGGCGATCAAGCTCATGGAGGACCGCGGCGAGCCGTACAAGGTCGAGCTGATAAATGATCTTCCCGAGGACGCCGAGCTCTCGTTCTACAAACAGGGCGAGGACTTTGTGGATCTGTGCGCAGGACCTCACCTCATCGACAGCCGATACATCAAGCATTTCAAGCTGATCTCGTCATCGGGCGCCTACTGGAGAGGCAACGAAAAGAACAAGATGCTGCAGCGTATCTACGGCACTGTCTTCCCTACAAAGGACGAGCTGGACGCTTATCTGGAGCACCTTGAAAAGATCAAGCTCATCGATCACAACCGCCTCGGCCGCGAGATGAAGCTCTTTACGACCGTGGATATGATCGGCCAGGGACTGCCGCTCTTTACGCCCAAGGGCACCCGCATGATCATGACACTGCAGCGCTGGATAGAGGACCTCGAGGACAACGAGTGGGGCTACGTTCGTACCCGCACGCCGCTCATGTCCAAGTCGGATCTCTTTAAGGTCAGCGGACACTGGGATCACTATCATGACGGTATGTTCATCATGAACGAGGAAAAGGACGACAAGGAGACTCTGGCGCTCCGCCCGATGACCTGCCCGTTCCAGTACTGCGTATATATGAACGAGCAGCACTCCTACAAGGATCTGCCTTACCGTATGAGCGAGACTTCCACGCTTTTCCGCAACGAGGATTCCGGCGAGATGCACGGACTCACCCGCGTCCGCCAGTTTACGATCACCGAAGGACACATCATCCTTCGTCCCGATCAGGCCGAAGAGGAGCTGACCCGCTGCGTAGAGCTTGCAAATTATGTCATGACCACGCTCGGTCTGCAGGATGACGTAACCTACCGTCTGTCCAAGTGGGATCCGAACAACACCGACAAGTACCTCGGCGATGAGGAGTACTGGAACAGCACGCAGGAATACCTGCGCAACGTAATGCGCAAAAACAATATCAAGTTTGTCGAGGCTGAGGGCGAGGCAGCTTTCTATGGCCCCAAGATCGATATCCAGGCCAAAAACGTTTACGGCAAAGAGGATACGATGATCACGATCCAGCTCGACTGCGCGATTGCCGAGAAGTTCGGAATGTACTACATCGATCAGAACGGCAACAAGGCCCTGCCTTATATCATCCACAGGACGTCCATGGGCTGCTATGAGCGTACGCTGGCATGGCTCATCGAGCACTATGAGGGCAAGTTCCCGACATGGCTCTGCCCCGAGCAGGTACGCGTGCTGCCTATCTCCGAGAAGTACGAGGAGTACGCAGACAGCGTGGACAGGCAGCTCCGTGCCGCCGGCATCAGATCCACTGTGGATGCGCGCTCCGAAAAGCTCGGTTTCAAGATCCGCGAGGCTCGTATGGACAGACTTCCTTACTGGCTGATCGTAGGCGAAAAGGAAGCGGAGAGCGGTACGGTCTCCGTAAGCTCGAGGTTTGAGGGAGACGAGGGCAGCAAGACGATTGCCGGGTTTATCTCTGCTATAAGCGAGGAGATCCGTACAAAGGAGATCCGCAGGGAGATCAAAAAGTAAAGAGGTATCCATGTTTTACAGACTTAATCATTATCTGGCGCTCTGCGGGGTCTGCTCCCGCAGGGCGGCAGACCGGATCATAGAAGAGGGCCGCGTCCGCGTCAACGGACAGACGGCCTCTCTTGGCGTAAAGGTGGAGGATAGCGACACCGTCACTCTGGATGGCAGAGAGATCCGTCCTGAGGAGAGGGATATACTGATCGCCGTAAACAAGCCTGTCGGCGTAGTATGCACAGAGGCGCATTTTGCCGGGGAGAGGACGCTTAGCGAGTTGGTAGATGCAGGCACAAGAGTATTCTCGATAGGAAGACTCGACAAGGACTCGTCGGGTCTTATCCTTATGACGAACAACGGAGCCCTGGCGCAGGAGATCGCCGGCGGGAGCGGACGCCACGAGAAGGAGTACGTCGTAAGTGTAGACAGGCCTGTGACAGATGATTTCATCACGGTGATGCGGGGCGGCGTGGATATCGAGATCGACGGAAACATCCGCAGGACAAGGCCCTGCCGCGTAAAAAAAACCGGACCGCAGGAATTCCATATCATTCTTACGCAGGGACTGAACCGCCAGATCAGACGCATGTGCCGTACGCTTGGTTACTCGGTAAGGTCCCTGTCCAGGATCCGTATCATGAACGTGGAGCTGGGAGATCTTGCCTGCGGAAAGTGGAGAGAGCTCACGCGGGAGGAGGAAGCAGAGGTCAGACGCCGCTGCACAGGCAGGGGATGAAGTCCGGCGCGCTGTCGTAACGGCCTCTTTTGTGCGGCAAACGGGGCATATTTCGTTTCATAATCTTGAATACATCGCGCTTCGCGTGGTAAAATATTATAAATTCGTTTTTTCTGGAGTGCTATGTCTTATATACTGATCGATTCATACGGAGCACTTAGAGTCACGGGCAAGCCCCGTGTCTCCATTGAGTCGTCTGTCTCCGAGAATTCACTGCCGGAACAGGAGATAGATGTCGATCCGTTCGTTCTGGAGGTTCCGGCAGGTACCTATACCGTCAGGAAGATTCTGTCCGAGGAGGTCCTTGCTTTTATCGAAGAGGCTAAAAAACGGGCAGAGAAAGAACGCCGCATAGCCTACGTGAGAGAACTGAACCGCCGTAAGGCCGCCGGAGAGAGCATAGAGGATCTGGAGTTCAAAGAAGAAACAGAGACCGAGGATCCAAGCTGCCCCATCACTTTTTCCGTGAGAGAGAATGAGACCGCGGTAGTGAAAATGAAGATTGACCGGACCGGCACCATCCTCGCCTGGGATTATGAAGTGCGTGAGAGCACCGAGAGAGACGGTTTTCTTTTCTTTCGCAATCAGCTCAAGGAAAAGCATTCACGCCAGGACGGAGATGATGAATCTTCAGATAAAACACCTCATACCATCGCCAGAGGAAACCGCAGAAAGGCAGCAGTTCTGGCTTTGGGTATCGTCATCATCAGTTTTATTGTGATTGCGGTTATTTTACTGAGTGTACTTCTTTTTTTCGGAAAAGATGAGGAAAGTACTCCCGTCAGACAGACTCCGGTCCAGGAGAGTGCCGATTATGACGGTGATTACGGAGAAGACTACGCCGGGAGCTTTATTCAGGGAAAATGGTACGCCCTCTATAATGAAAAGACCTTCAGAACCATAGAGATCGAGGGCAGCAGGATTGTATACAAAGAGGTTCAAGTCGAAAAAAAGCGTACCGATGACCTCAGCCCTGACAATATATACTACGGTGAAGATATCTACAGAATAAACGACAGCACCGTCCGTGAGGGCAGCTATGACCTCTCTGTGATCAGTCAGCTCCACTATAATCTGGATACTGTATTTGCATCCGACATGGATAATCCGGAGGAGTCCTATCAGATCCATGTAAATATCAATCCGGCTGAGCAGAATAATATCAGAATCAATATCTTCTCCGAAGACAAGGCCACGTATTATACGCGCGGTGATCTTGACGAGCTTCGGACATATCTTAAGAAATGACAAGGGGAGATGATATGGAGCAGGACCTGCGCATGGAACGCATGAAGGAACTTGTCAGATTGCTCGGAGAGGCTTCCAGAGCTTACTATCAGGAAAGCCGAGAAATCATGCCGAATATAGAGTATGACAGGCTGTATGACGAGCTTCTCGCACTGGAAAAGGACACAGGCGTGCAGATGGCGGGCAGTCCTACTGCAAAAGTGGGATATGAGGTTCTCTCGGAGCTGCCCAAAGAAGCCCATCCCAGTCCCATGCTCTCACTGGACAAGACCAAAAGTGTGGACGAACTTGTCAGCTGGCTCGGAGATCAGGAGGCTCTTCTGTCGTGGAAGATGGACGGGCTGACGATAGTGCTGACATACAGAGACGGTGCGCTCTTCAAGGCTGTCACGCGCGGCAACGGCGAGATCGGTGAGGTTATCACCGCAAACGCAAGGACATTTAAGAACATTCCTCTGTCTATCGCTTATCGGGGCGAACTCGTGCTTCGCGGCGAGGCAGTCATCAAATATTCCGATTTCAACAGGATCAACGACGATATCGAAGACGAGGCCGGCAGATACAAGAATCCGAGAAATCTCTGCGCGGGCTCTGTCAGGCAGCTTAGCAGCCGTATCACTGCCGAGCGGAACGTCCATTTCTATGCGTTTACGCTCGTATCTGCGCCTGACGTGGATTTTGGAAATTCCAGAGAAAAGCAGCTGCGCTGGCTCGAAGGGCAGGGCTTTGAGGCCGTGTATTTCGAGAGAGTTACGGCGGGTTCACTCCCCGGGGCTGTGAGCGGCTTCGCATCGAGGATCGCAGACAACGATCTGCCTTCCGACGGTCTGGTGCTGACACTGGATGATATCGCATACGGCGCTTCCCTCGGCCGCACCGCGAAATTCCCGCGCGATTCCATCGCCTTCAAGTGGTCGGATGAAACGAGGGAAACCGTGCTGCGCGAGATCGAATGGAGCGCAAGCCGCACCGGTCTCATCAATCCGGTGGCGGTCTTTGATCCGGTGGAACTGGAGGGGACGTCGGTAAGCCGGGCAAGCGTTCATAACGTGAGCATAGTCGAAGCGCTCAGACTCGGAGTCGGCGATCGCATTACTGTATATAAGGCCAATATGATAATCCCTCAGATCGCGGAGAACCTGACAGGAAGCGGCAGCGCCGCTCCGCCCGACAGGTGCCCCGTGTGCGGCGGGCCCACGGAGATCAGACAGCTTCTGGACGTACGCACTCTTCACTGCGTGAACCCGGATTGCCCGGCAAAGAAGATCAAGAGCTTTGACCTTTTCGTGAGCCGCAATGCCCTGAATATTAACGGGCTTTCCGAGGAAACGCTTGCTAAATTCATAGACAGAGGTTTTCTCAAAGACCTTCCGGACATTTTTGATCTGGAAGGACATATGCTGGAGATCGTAAATATGGAGGGCTTCGGTGACAAGTCATATACAAAGCTGATATCCGCCATAGACGCTGCCAGAGAGACAACTCCGGCAAGACTGATATACGGTCTCGGTATCGGAGGTATAGGTGCGGCAAACGCGAGGCTCCTGTGCCGCGCCTACGGAAATGACATAGACAGGCTCCGTCATCCTGTGCGAGAGGAGCTGCTTGCCATAGACCAGATAGGAGATGTGCTGGCAGATGCCATAGCTGAGTACTTCGCTGATGAAAAGAATCAGCTTATGCTGGATCGTATTCTCGGAGAGATACACTTTGCTGAGGAAGAGAAAGTCAGCGGCACGGACCTGACCGGAATGACTTTTGTTATCACAGGTTCACTGGAACATTTTTCTAACCGCAAGGAGCTTCAGGAGCTGATCGAGAGTCTCGGAGGGAAAGCCGCGGGCAGTGTCTCCGCAAAGACGACTTATCTCATCAATAACGATACGACGTCAAATTCAACGAAAAATAAGGCCGCAAAAGCACTGGGCATTCCGATCATATCAGAGGAAGAGGCTCTCAGGATCATTCGCGGTGAAAAATAGTGTCCGCCGCGAAAGGGCTGCAAATAACTGACGTAAAAAATGGATTCAATAATGAAAAAACTCGGTTTCGGACTCATGCGGCTTCCGCTTACTGACCCGAATGATGAGGCGAAAATAGATATCGAACAGGCAAAAAAAATGGTGGATCTCTTTATGGGAAAGGGCTTCACTTATTTTGATACGGCCTGGATGTATCATGAATACAAAAGCGAAGACGCGGTAAAAACACTTATCTCGTCGCGCTATCCCCGTGAAAGCTTTTGTCTGGCGACTAAAATGCATGTGGATTTTGCGGACAGTCCTGAGGATCTCGACAGGATCTTCAAAAGACAGCTGGAAAAGTGCGGCGTGGAGTATTTCGATTATTATCTGCTGCACGATCAGAATACGCGTATCTTCAAAAAATGCAGAGAGCTTGGCGCCTTTGAATGGCTGAAGGAAAAGAAGGCTTTGGGTCTGGTGCGTAAGATAGGATTTTCATTCCACGACGGGGCAGATGTGCTCGAGGAAGTTCTTGCGGCATTCCCCGAGGCGGATTTCGTGCAGCTTCAGATAAATTATATCGACTGGGACAGTGAGGCCATACAGAGCCGGCTCAATTACGAGACGGCACGTCGTCACAGCAAGGAAATCATAGTCATGGAGCCGGTAAAGGGCGGAACTCTGGCGAGTGTCCCGGACGAAGCCGAACATCTGATGCGCAGTGTACAGCCCGGCTGGAGCATTCCCTCATGGGCGATCCGTTTTGCCGCCGGACTGCCAGGGGTTATCATGGTCCTTTCGGGCATGAGCTCGCTTGCTCAGATGGAGGACAACCTGTCATATATGGAGCATTTTCATCCGCTCGGACAGACTGAGAGAGACGTGCTCAGACGTGTGGTCCGTATCATCAGCGGGCGCACGGTGATCCCGTGTACATCCTGCGCCTACTGCACGACGATGTGCCCGGTGCATATTCCGATCTTCAAGTACTTTTCCCTGTACAATCAGGACAGTCGGGAGCTTGAGGGCAAGGGGGATACATCTGCCAAGGAGAATTACGGCGAGCTGACGCAGGTCTTCGCGGGGGCGGGGGAGTGCATCAGGTGCGGCGCCTGCGAGAGAATCTGCCCGCAGCTTCTGCCCATAAGATCACTGCTGGCAGATGTGGCAGACTATTTTGAAAAAAGCTGAAAAAAGGCCTGTAAAATCATAAAAAAACGTTGACATTGGCTGGACCAGTGGGTAAAATATATCGGTGTGTTTGCAGAATCGTCCGTGTCCGGTTTATTCGTGAACATCAGATAACTTTCAAATGGAGGTAGAGGAATTGGCTAACATTAAATCAGCTAAGAAAAGAGTTCTCGTTGCACAGAGGAACGCTGATCGCAATAAGGCAATTCGTTCTAAAGTGAAAACTTACGTGAAGAAGGTTGATGCTGCTATAGCTTCCGGCGATAAGGCTGCTGCACAGGCTGCTCTGCTCGAGGCCACCTCGGTCATCGACAAGGCCGCCACCAAGGGTGTCTATCACAAGAACACCGCTTCCCGCAAGATATCACGTATGAACCTTGCAGTGAACAAAATGGCTTAAGTGACCGTCATCACTTCATGCCGGATCAAAAACCGTCCTATGGTGTGTGGACGGTTTTTTTTGTGCGATAAAAAGCCGGACTGCGTATGATATACGATGCGCTGCGTATATAAAAAGCGGGATCCTGACGGATCCCGCTCGGTGTACGTTACGGATTATTTGCTCTTCTTGAGCAGAAGCTCCTCGCCGGAAATACCGGGCTCAGTCATCGAGAACGGATCGAGGATCTCGTTCATCTCGTCGTTCGTGAGGAGGTTCTCCTCGAGGACAATAGAGCGTACGGACTCGCCGGTCTTGATGGCGCGCTTTGCGATGCTGGCGGCCTTCTTGTAGCCGACGTGAGGATTGATAGCCGTGATGATGCCTACGCTGTTCTCGACCAGAGCCTTGCAGTGCTCCTCGTTGGCGGTGATGCCGAGGACGCAGTTCTTTACGAACGTATCGGCGGCGTTGCCAAGTGTATCTATGGACTGGAAGAGATTGTAGAAGAGGACCGGCTCAAAGGCGTTGAGCTCGAGCTGTCCGGCTTCGGCGGCCTTGGTGATGGCGACATCGTTGCCGATGATATTGAAAGCGACCTGAGTCACGACCTCGGGTATGACGGGGTTGACCTTGCCGGGCATGATGGAAGAACCGTTCTGCTTGCCGGGAAGGTTGATCTCCTCGAAGCCCGTACGGGGACCGGAAGACATCAGACGCAGATCATTGGAGATCTTGGACAGAGCTACCGCGCAGGCCTTGAGAGCGCCTGACATGGCCACGAAGGAATCCAGGTTCTGGGTGGAGTCGATCAGATCCTCGGCCTGGACTACAGGGAGACCGGAGACTTCGGCCAGAACGGGAACGATACGCTCCACATATGTGCGGTCGGCGTTAAGTCCGGTGCCGATGGCTGTGCCGCCCATATTCAGGATCTTCATCTCGGCCTTGGCGTCACGGATACGCTTGATGCTGCGCTTTGTGGCCTCTGCGTATGCTGCAAACTCCTGGCCGAGCCTTACAGGGACGGCATCCTGCATCTGGGTACGGCCCATCTTGATGACTTTATCGAATTCGATGGACTTGGCGATAAATGCATCGTACAGGTTCTCGAGCTTCTCCAGTGTGCGTTTGGTCAGCTGCAGGACGGTAAGCTTGCCTGCCGTGGGGATGACGTCGTTGGTGGACTGTCCGTAGTTTACGCTGTCGTTGGGGTGAACGATGCTGTAGTCGCCCTTTTCGCCGCCGAGGATCTCGATGGCGCGGTTTGCGATGACTTCGTTCGCATTCATATTCATGGAGGTGCCTGCACCGCCCTGAATGGGATCCACGATGAACTGATCATGAAGCTTGCCATCTATGATCTCGTCGCATGCCTGAACGATGGCGTCGCAGCGTTCTTTGGTCAGCAGACCGACCTCGTTGTTCACGATGGCAGCGGCTTTCTTGACGTAAGCCAGCGAGCGGATCATTTCGGGATGGAGCATGAGGCCGGTGATCCTGAAGTTCTCGGCAGCACGCAGTGTCTGTACGCCGTAATACGCGTCTGCAGGTACTTCCTTAACTCCGATGGAATCTTCTTCAAGTCTGAACTTCTTGGTTTCTTTTGACATATTCTCTCCTCCGAAAAGAAATCTTTGCTTTATTTTATTAAGAATCAAGCAGAAAAAATCAATTTGCATTCATTCTATGACTGCAGTAATATTAAGTCAAATACTAATGAAATTCAAATATGTGTAACTTTTGAGTTAAGTTTTAAGAAAACTGCCCTAAACCATTTTTAACATAATTTTATTAGGTTTTTACAGTCCTGAGTAAATATTTTTCTACAAATACTTTCTTTTAAGAGGTGAAAAATGTTCAAAAGCATGAATTATGTCTATGAAGTTTACAAAGAAGGCGGTTTCAAGAACGCCGCAGACAAACTGATCATCTCGCCCTCGTCTCTGAGCGCTTCGGTAAAACGTGTGGAGGAAAAGGTCGGATACCCGATATTTGACCGGAGCATCCGCCCGCTGCGGCTGACCGAGTGCGGAGAGCACTACATAAAAGCAGTGGAAGAGATCATGGATATCCAGGAGCACTTTGAGGCGTATGTGAATGACCTCGGCGATCTGCGGAGCGGCGCGCTCAGACTCGGAGGCACCAGCGTGGCGTCCTCGATCCTGCTTCCGTCCATTATCTCTGAATACCAC
Organism: Lachnospiraceae bacterium; assembly: GCA_017445585.1. Lineage (GTDB taxonomy): Bacteria > Bacillota > Clostridia > Lachnospirales > Lachnospiraceae > UBA3774. Next base: position 29,695 of record JAFSTX010000057.1, on the reverse strand, counting down.
CAGCGCTTTCCGAGCATTATCGTGGAGTTTGCGGAGGGTACATCGCTTGACATGGCCAAAATGCTTATCGACGGCGAATATGACATGATCATGGACTACGGCGTGGACGACGCTGAACTCGTGGAGTTCAGGCATATCCAGGACGATTACCTGATCCTGACAGTGCCGGCCGCCTATCAGATCAATTCCCGCCTCTCAGGGTACCAGATCACATATGACGATATCAGGGAGGGACACTTCAAGGACAGCTCTGTCAGGACGGTACCGCTCGACGAGTTCCGTGATCAGCCATTTGTCCTGATCAAACCCAAAAACAATTCGCGCTATCATGCGGAGCAGTTCTTTGACAGGTATTCGATCCATCCGAGGATAATGTTTGAGGCGTCGCAGCAGATGACCGCGTATTTTACGATGGCGGCCGGGATCGGCTGTTCATTTATCAGCAGCACGCTCCTGAAGGGCATGTCGGATAATCCGTCGTGCGTGTACTACAAGCTGGATACGGATATCGCGCTGCGTCATCTCGGACTGTACTGGAAACAGGGCAGATATGTGACGAAAGCCATGGAGGAGTTCATCAGGCTTTCGGAGGAGATATGCAAAAAGAACGAGATATAACGGTTGACGGCTATATAAAGGTTTGTTAATATCTTTAATATAAGGAACCGGAGACTGTACATGATCCGGATAAGCACCGGGAGTACTTGCAGGTTCCTGGATTTATAAGCGTTTTTCAGTGCTGAACAGACTTGGTTTTCAGGAGGTTGTTATGCAGCAGGTAGTACTTGGAATGGTGGGAGCGGGCAGAGGCACCGAGCTCCATATGGGCGGGTATGCACGTGTTCACGGGATTGATCTCAGACTCAAGAAGATCTCCGATCTTGACAGTGCCAGGCTTGATGCCGCGGTAAAGAGATACGGATTCGAAGAAGGTGTTTCGGATTATGAAGATCTGCTCAGAGACCCTGAGATAAATCTGATCGACATCTGCACTCCGCCGTTCGTTCATGCGGAGATCGCTATCAAGGCTCTGAATGCAGGCAAGAACGTCATCTGCGAAAAGCCTCTGGCCGGATATTTCGGACAGCCCGGAGATCCGCTCCCTATAGGCTCGGTATCCAAAAAGCAGATGTTCGACAAGCTGATGGAGCAGCTCGACCGCATCAAAGAAGCCGAGGCGAAATCCGGAAAGCATTTCATGTACGCCGAGAATTTCGTCTATGCACCTGCTGTGCAGAGAGCCGCAGAGATAGTTTCCGCCAAAAAGAACAAGATCCTTTATCTGAAAGGCGAGGAGAGTCTTAAGGGCTCAAGCTCCGCAGTGGCAGGGGAGTGGGCCAAGAACGGCGGCGGTACGCTGATGCGTGTCGGCAGCCACCCTCTGGGGGCAGCCATCTATCTCAAGCAGGTTGAGGCAGCAGCGCGAGGCGTGGATATCAGCCTGGCGAGCGTACTGGCCGACGCCACTGCGATCACTCCTTCGCTTACCGATTATGAACACCGTCATATTGCGGCGCGTCCTCATGATGTGGAGGATATCTGTACAGCCATCTATACTTTCTCAGACGGTTCGCGCGCTGTCATTATGGCCACCGACGTACTGCTCGGAGGAAGCAAGAACTATGTCGAGCTTTACTGTAATGACGCCACCGTATACTGCAATCTGACTCTTTCCAACCTGATGCAGACTTATCTGCTCGATGAGGACGGCCTGGACAACGTCTCCCTTTCGGAAATGCTGCCGACCAAGTGCGGCTGGAACAATCCTTTTGTAGTGGATGAGATCTGCCGCGGTTATACCGACGAAATGCAGGATTTCTGCGAGGCGGTTGCTTATGACCGCGAAGCAAAGTCGAATTTCCGTCTGGCATATGACGCCACCCGCGCCATGTATGCGGCATACTACTCAGCCGAGCAGGGCAGGAAGATCGATCTGTAAAGCAGATATTGAAGACGGGGATCCGCAGCTGATGCGGATTCCTTTTTTTTGTCGTCTTTTTACCGGTGTCCGGGATTCGGACAATCGGGCTGTCGTTTTGCGAATAATTAACCTGTCTTTTTTGGTTGTGGCAGTGACATTTTTTTAGTATAATTAACAGATAAAAGATTTATGGAGACGAAGATGGGAAAAGACCTTTCACATATCAGAAATTTCTGCATTATAGCACATATAGACCACGGCAAGTCTACCCTGGCTGACCGCATGATCGAGATGACGGGACTTCTCTCGCTGCGTGAGATGCAGAGCCAGGTTCTGGATAATATGGATCTGGAGAGAGAGAGGGGGATCACCATCAAGTCTCAGGCCGTACGTCTGGCATACCGCGCCAAAGACGGCAGTGACTATATGTTCAATCTCATTGATACTCCCGGACATGTGGATTTCAATTACGAAGTATCCAGAAGCCTTGCCGCCTGCGACGGTGCGATCCTGGTGGTGGATGCCGCGCAGGGCATAGAGGCTCAGACTCTGGCAAACGTCTATCTGGCGCTGGATCACGATCTGGAGATCCTGCCGGTAATCAACAAGATCGATCTGCCAAGTGCCGAGCCGCAGCGTGTTATCGACGAGATAGAGGACGTCATCGGGCTTCCTGCTCAGGACGCGCCTCAGATCTCCGCCAAGACAGGACTTAACGTGGAGAGTGTGCTTGAAGCTGTCGTGGACAGGCTTCCCGCGCCTAAGGGCGACTCTGAAGCGCCTCTCAGAGCTCTTATATTTGATTCCGTATACGATTCCTACAAGGGCGCGATCGCCTTTATCAGGATCATGGACGGCTGTATCAGTTCGGGCATGAAGATCAGGATGATGGCTACCGGAGCTGAATACGAGGTTGTGGAGACCGGATATTTCGGAGCAGGCAGATTCATCCCCTGCGAGGAACTTTCGGCGGGCATGGTCGGATATGTCACTGCGAGCATCAAGACGGTACGCGATACGAGAGTGGGTGATACGATCACAGAAAAGGACCGCCCGTGCAGCGAGGCGCTCCCCGGATACAAAAAAGTCCTCCCCATGGTCTACTGCGGACTGTATCCCGCCGACGGAGCTCACTATCCGGATCTGCGCGATGCGCTGGAAAAGCTCCAGCTCAATGATGCTGCGCTGCAGTACGAGCCCGAGACGAGCGTGGCACTGGGCTTCGGATTCCGCTGCGGATTCCTCGGCCTGCTGCATCTGGAGATCGTACAGGAGCGGCTGGAGAGGGAATACGGTCTGGATCTGGTAACTACCGCTCCGAGCGTGATCTACCTCGTCCACAAGACGAACGGAGAGGTCATAGAGCTTACGAACCCGACGAATCTCCCCGATCCTTCGGAGATAGATTACATAGAGGAGCCTGTGGTCTCGGCGGAGATCATGGTCACCACCGAGTTCATCGGCCCCATCATGCAGCTGTGTACAGAGCGCCGCGGCAATTACCTCGGGATGGAGTATATGGAGGCCACGAGGGCGCTGCTGCGCTATGAACTGCCTCTCAATGAGATCATCTATGATTTCTTTGATGCGCTCAAGTCGCGCTCACGAGGCTATGCGTCATTTGATTACGAACTCAAAGGCTATGTCCGCTCCGAGATGGTGAAGCTGGATATCCTGGTCAACCGCGAAGAAGTGGATGCACTGTCCTTTATCGTTCACGCGGATACTGCGTATGAACGCGGCCGCCGGATGTGCGAGAAGCTTAAGGACGAGATACCGAGGCATCTTTTCGAGATCCCGATCCAGGCGGCTATCGGCAGCAAGATCATAGCCAGGGAGACTGTAAAGGCAGTCCGCAAGGATGTGCTCGCAAAATGCTACGGCGGCGATATCACGCGCAAGCGCAAGCTTCTTGAGAAACAGAAGGAAGGCAAGAAACGCATGCGTCAGATCGGCAACGTGGAGATTCCGCAGAAGGCCTTTATGAGTGTGCTCAAGCTGGACGAGGAATAGGCGCTGAACGAAGGCCGGCGGATACAGAAAGGAAACGGCATGGAAAAGAAAGACCTTGCTCTATATATTCATATACCATATTGCGTCAAAAAATGCGATTACTGCGATTTCCTCTCAGGGCCCGCAGGCTCCGAAGAACAGGCATATTATGTCAGAGTGCTCCAGAAGGAGATCCGCAGCTTTGAGACCATCAGTTCCATATATAAAGTCAGGACCGTCTTCTTTGGCGGAGGCACTCCGTCGATCCTGGAAGACCGCCATATAACGAGGATCATGGAGCAGCTGCGCACGTCCTATGACATAGACGGCGAGGCGGAGATCTCCATCGAGTGCAACCCCGGGACACTCAGTACCGACAAGCTTAAGACATACCGGAGCCTCGGGATCAACAGACTGTCTCTCGGGCTTCAGTCCGCAAACGACGATGAGCTCAGGTGCCTTGGCCGTATTCATACATGGAACGATTTTAAGGAGAATTTCATCCTGGCAAGGCGTCTTGGTTTCGATAATATTAACGTCGATCTCATGAGCGGTATTCCCGGACAGACCATGGATACATGGAGGGAAACTCTGGAAAAGGTCACGGAACTCGAGCCTGACCATATCTCGGCGTACAGTCTCATCATCGAAAAAGGGACTCCTTTTTATGACAGATACAGCACGCCGGAGGGCAGAAAATACCTGCCGGGCGAGCGTGACGACCGTTTGATGTACCACTATACCGGGACATATCTGGCCGAGCGCGGATACGAACGCTATGAGATATCCAATTATGCCAGGCCCGGTTACGAGTGCCGTCACAATACGGTCTACTGGCGGATGGGAGATTATCTGGGATTCGGGCTTGGCGCGTCGTCTTTCTTAGAGGGTAAAAGGTTTACGAACACGAGTGACCGTGACGAGTACTGGGACAGTGCCAAAGGTTCATACCAGCGCTTCCGCGCGCTGGAAAAGCAGAGTGAGAAGGCCACCATGGAGGAGTATATGTTTCTCGGGCTGCGTACTCTGGCGGGAATCAGACCGGCGCAATTTGAGGAGAAATTCCGCAGACCCATGCAGGAAGTCTACGGAGGGGTAATTGACAGGCTCTGCACCGGAGGTTTCCTGGAGAATTCCGATGGAGCGCTCAGGCTGACAGACAAGGGGATCGACGTCAGCAACCGCGTTCTTTCCGAATTTCTGCTGGACTGACGGGATGAGCCCGCTGACAGGCAGCGTTTTTGACAGTATACTGACGGAGGCTGTAAATGAAAGAAACAGAGTATCTTAAGCTGTATATAGACGAGCTGTCACAGATCAGGCCCTGCAGCACAGAGGAGAATCTGACGCTTCTTGGGCGGATGGCGTCGGGCGATGATGACGCCCGCAGCAGACTGATAGAAGGCAATCTGCATATAGTTCCGGAGATCGTGACTGAATACGAGGGAAGCGGCGCGCCGGTGAGCGACATGCTTCAGGAGGGCAATATGGCTCTGATGGAAGCACTGGAGGCCATATCCGGCAAAGAGACCGATCCGGAGAGCTTCCTTGCCGTCAGAGTTCGCGGAGCATTGGAAGAGTTTATCAGGCTTGAGGGCGTGGAATCTCTTGCTGCTCATAAGCTTGAGGATGAAGCGAACCGCCTCATCAATCTTACCAGGGACTTTGAGACGGAACATGAGCGGACCGCCACACTGTCCGAACTGGCACAGCTCATGGGACTGCCGGAGGATGAGGTCGAGAATATCATGCGTATCTCTTACAGCGCCATCAGTCTCGGAGACAGTAATAGCACTGGGCAAAAGCCCGCAAAGGATCCTCTCAGAGACGGCTGGGGCGAGTAAACGTCAAAACAGCTGAGCGGGCGCTGTAAACCCTGCACGGCAGTTGCCAAAAAAGCGTGCGCACCACTTGCAGGATGGCGATATTTATATTAGAATAAAATGAAAACCCGCATTTATGAGGCCAAAAAGGGAGCAGGTATGACGCTCTGCCGGTTTTAAAGGGAAGTTTGAGCGTACACAGAGGTTAACATGACGGATCTTAGAAAAACACAGACTATTCCTACACTGCAGGACATCCGTATTCCTGCAAGCGAGGTCCTGGAGAAGGTATATCAGGCTCTGGTCGAGAAGGGGTACAATCCCGTTAACCAGATAGTAGGATATATCATGTCCGGCGATCCCACCTACATCACAAGCTACGGCGGAGCACGCACCATGATCTCCAAGGTGGACCGCGACGAGCTTCTGGAGGAGCTTGTTACGACCTATATCGAGACCATGCAGGCCAGATATTGATGATGCGCATTCTGGGACTCGACTATGGCAGCGTTACCGTGGGCGTAGCCGTATCTGATGCGCTTGGGCTCGGCGCGCAGCCGGTCATGACCATCAGGCGCAGCGAAGAGAACAAGCTTCGCAGGACTCTCGCTCAGATCGCGGAGCTGGTCGGCTCGTATAGTGCGGAGCTCATCGTACTCGGACTTCCGCGAAACATGGATGATTCCTGCGGGGAGCGGGCCCGCCGCACCCTCGAATTCAAAGAAAAGCTTGAAAAACGGGTATCTGTGCCCGTTATTTTATGGGATGAAAGACTGACTACGGCAGAAGCAGACAGTATTCTGGACGAGGCCGGATACAGCAGGGACCGGAACGAGCGCAAGAAGATCATAGACCAGATCGCCGCGCAGCTGATCCTTGAAGACTATATGAATGCTTCTGGCCACGGAGATAAATGATGGAAAAGATCACACTTACAGGTGAAAACGACAGCATTGAGCTGTATATACTGGAGAGCACGCGTCTTGGCGCGGTCGACTATGTCCTCGCGAGCGATGTGGCCGGCGGTGACGGAGAGTGCTACATACTTAAGGACGTATCTTCCCCGGAGGATTCCGAGAGCGTATACGAGATAGTCGAGGACGAGCATGAGCTCGATTACCTCTCAGGCGTCTTCGGAGAGCTCCTCGAGGATGCGGATATCAGCTTTTAAGGCTTACGGGATCAGGATATGACGCTCAGAACAGGCAGGAAAACCAGACGCAGACGCGATCAGGAAAGCGATTCCCTGGTCAAGGTCGCAAAGGTCACCAGTTCGGTGGCTTTTCGGGTCGTCATTCTGGCTGCCCTGATCGTCGTTTTCTTTATCGGAGCCAGATACGCATATAATTACGGTTATGATCTCTTTGCCGGCAAGACAGTGGACCCTGCTCCGGGCAAGGATGTCACGGTGGTAGTATCAGACGGGATGACGCACAGCGAGTTCGCAGCGCTCCTGGCCAAAAAGGGCCTCGTGAATGACGAGAGCACCACGCGGATCCTGCTGTATATATTTACTAACAGCAGATATGATCTTAAGAGCGGACAGTACGTCCTGAACACGTCCATGACCACGCGTCAGATGATAGAAGCGGTCTCGGATATCGTGGAGTCCGAACCGGCGACTACGGAACATCTCGGACTGTACGACTGACAGAACGGTTCGGATGATATATTCAGAAGACTGCGCGCAGAGCGGCAGTGATCAACCTCACGATCAGGAGTATTATGGATCCCGAAAGACTGAGCATTTTCCTTGATTCCCTTGAAACAGAAGAATATCCTTTACTGGATGAGATAGCTGCCTTCGGACGCGGTGCCGGTATTCCCATCGCGCGCCGCGAGACGGCCTCTTTCCTGCGGACGATCGCACGTATCACCGAGCCGTCCCGGGTTCTGGAGGTCGGCACCGCGATAGGCTATTCTGCTATCGTGCTTTCTGAGGCTTATCCTGATTCCCGCATCACATCTATAGAGATCAAACGTGAAAACTATGACATGGCGTGCGGTTTCGTCCGCAGAGCGGAGACGGAGGGGCTTGTACGGCCTGATCATATAGAACTGCTCCTCGGAGATGCGGGAGAGATTTTCCCGGAGCTTGACGGATGCTACGATCTGATCTTTATGGATGCGGCAAAGGCGCAGTATATAGTTTGGCTCCCGGAAATGATTAGACTGCTGTCTCCGGGCGGCGTGCTGATCTCTGACAATGTCCTGCAGGACGGAACGCTCATAGAATCGCGCTTTGCCGTGGAACGCCGGGACCGCACCATTCACCGCAGGATGAGGGATTATCTCTATGCGATCAAACATGACGCGAGGCTGACTTCGTCCGTACTCCCGCTGGGAGACGGCGTAGCGCTGAGCGTGAAACGGAGAGATTAATGGATAAAAAGAAAAAACCGGAACTTCTCATGCCGGCAGGATCCCCGGAACTGCTGAAAGTGGCAGTTCATTATGGGGCCGACGCCGTATATCTGGGAGATGAGACCATGAGCCTCAGGGCAAAGGCACAGAACTTTTCCGTGCCTGAGATCAGGCAGGCCGTAGAATACGCCCACGCGCACGGCGTGAAGGTGTATGTGGCCGCGAATATCTTTGCACATACCTCTGATCTGGCCAAGGCCATGAAGCTGTTTCTGCAGCTAAAGCCCATACAGCCTGATGCGCTCATCATCTCGGATCCGGGCGTTTTCTCTCTGGCCAGAAGTCTTGTGCCGGAGATCCCGGTGCACATCAGCACTCAGGCAAACAATACAAATTTTGCCACTTATGATTTCTGGTATCGACAGGGAGTGAGACGTGTGGTCGCGGCACGTGAGCTGACGCTGGACGAACTGGCGTCGATCAGGGAGAACATTCCCGGCGATATGGAAATAGAGGCCTTCGTGCACGGAGCCATGTGCATATCATATTCCGGGCGCTGCCTGATAAGCAGTTTCCTGACGGGCCGGGATGCGAATCAGGGAGCCTGCACGCATCCCTGCCGCTGGAGCTACAGTCTGATGGAGGAATCGCGGCCGGGAGAGTATATGCCCGTAGAGGAGGATGAGAGAGGCACGTATCTCTATCACTCCAGAGATCTGTGCATGGTCGACCGTCTGGACGACGTCATCGCCTCGGGCGTGGACTCGCTTAAGGTGGAAGGCCGTATGAAAAACGCGCTCTACGCCGCGACAGTGGCGAGAGCATACCGTCACGCGATAGACGATCTGTCCATCGATCCGGAGATCTACCGTGACAATGCGCCGGGATATCTGGAGGAGGTCTCAAAGTGCAGCAACCGTACCTTCTGTACCGGGTTCTACTATGGCAGACCGGGCAGCGAGGCGCAGGTATACGACAGCACGAAGACCAGAACCGAGTATGTATACCTCGGCACTCTGATGAAGGAAGACGGCAGGAATGCTTTTATCCAGAAAAACAAATTCTCGGTAGGTGATGAGATAGAGCTTGTCAGGCCGGATGAGACGGTGAGCGCGCACGTCCTCTCGATGACGGATGAAGATGGGGCTTCTATGGAGAGCTGTCCCCATGCCAGCCGGAAGGTGTATATAGAGCTGGACTGCGAGTGCCGGGAGCTCGATATCATGCGCAAGCCCGAGTGAGATATCACGTATCAGATTAATCTTTTCAGGAGAGATATATGAACATTCCCGAAGAATATGAACTGCAGCAGCAGGAACAGATAGACGAGCTGGAGACCGAGATGAGGCTCCTGCGGCATAAAAAGAGCGGCGCCAGAGTGCTGCTCATGAGCAATGACGATGAGAACAAGGTCTTCTCGATAGCATTCCGGACTCCGGTGTCCGACAGTACCGGAGTGCCGCATATCATAGAGCATACCGTACTGTGCGGATCTGAGAAATATCCTGTGAAGGATCCGTTCATGGAGCTGGCGAAAAGCTCGCTAAGCACCTTCCTTAATGCCTTTACCTTCCCGGACAAGACGATGTATCCGGTCTCGAGCTGCAATGCAAAGGACCTGCGCAACCTTATGTCGGTATATATGGACGCGGTCTTTCATCCGAACATCTATAGGGAAAAAATGATCTTCATGCAGGAAGGATGGCACTACGAGATGGAGGACGTCAATGCGCCCCTCAGGATCAACGGCGTCGTCTACAACGAGATGAAGGGAGCTTTCTCGGACCCCGAGGAGGTCCTGGACCGTTTCTGCCAGAATTCGCTCTATCCCGATACCGGATACGGCTTTGAGTCCGGCGGCGATCCGGAGGTGATCCCTTCGCTTACATACGAGGATTATCTGGATTTTCACAGGAGGTATTACCACCCTTCGAACAGCTATATATATCTGTACGGCGATATGGATATGGAGGACCAGCTGCGCTGGCTGGACAGGGAATATCTGTCGGAGTATACCGAGATCGATCCTCATTCTGAGATCCGGAGGCAGAAGCCTTTTGATTCCATGAACGAGTACAGCATATCCTATCCGATCCCGGATGATGAAGACACGGCGGACCGGACCTGGGAGAGCGTACAGTGGTCGGCAGGCGACATGCTGGATCCGGAGCTGTATCTGGCCATGCAGGTGCTGGACTACGCGCTCCTTTCGTCAGAGGGAGCTCCCGTAAAGGAAGCACTGCTCGGAGCCGGGATAGGACAGGACGTCTTCGGAGGCTGGTACACCGACTGTCTGCAGCCCTTCTTCAGGATTACAGCCAAGAACATGGATTCCGCGCGCAAGGATGATTTCATGCGTGTGATCATGGAAACGCTGAGGGACGTGGCACAGCGCGGTCCGGAACGAACCTCGCTCGAAGCTGCGCTCAACACTCTCGAGTTCAAGACCCGCGAAGCGGATTACGGCGGATTTCCCAAAGGCCTCGTCTGGAGCATGGGTGCTCTGGAGAGCTGGCTGTACGACGATGAACAGCCTGTTCTCCACCTGCGCAGTGAAGAAATCTTTAAAACCCTCAGAGCACATCTGGATGACGGATACTATTCGGATCTGATCAGGAAATACCTGACAGACAACGATCACTGCTCGCTCGTGATCGCCGTGCCCGAGGCCGGACTGGCTACGCGGCGCGACAAGCAGCTCGCTGAGAGGCTTGCTGCCATGAAGAGCGGGATGACACATGAGGAGCTGGCGCAGATCGTCGCGGATACATCCGCGCTTTCTGCATATCAGGACGAGGATTCCACCCCGGAACAGCTGTCCACGCTCCCTCATCTGGAGCTTTCTGATCTCAGAAGAGAGGTGAGAGACTATCCCACCTCTGTCAGCCGGAGCAAAGGGATACGCTTCCTGCATCATGAGACCTTTACAAGGGGCATCACTTATGCGGTCATGCTGTTTGATATCAGCGCCCTTGACGGAGAGGAGATCCTGGACGCCGCGCTGCTGCGTGATGCGATAGCGCTGCTTGATACCGGCAGACATACTTACGGTGAACTGTCTGACGAGATCAATCTGAAACTCGGCGGACTTGATATCGCACTGACCGTCAGGGAAAAGGCGGACGGCTCAGGCTTTACACCCTATTTTGAGGTGAGCTGCAAGTTCTTCCGGGAGAAAGCGCGCGAAGCAGCCGCCCTCATCCATGAGATACTTAAGCAGACGCTCTATACGTCCGAGACCAGACTTGCTACCGTCATAGGCCAGCAGGTTTCGAGAAACGAAATGCGCACCCAGAGCATGGCTCATTCCATCGCCGCAGCCAGGGTGCTCTCTTATGAATCGCCGGCAGCTGCCTTCAGGGAGTACGCCACGGGCCTGGAGTATATGAGACGTATCGCCGGATACGGCAGGGGCGAGATAGATACGGCGTCTCTGCTGATAAGACTTTCTGCTGTCGCAAAGCGCATCTTTACAGAATCGCCCATGACCGTAAGCATCACCGACGAGAGCCAGGGCTTTGAGGATTTTTCCCGTGCCGTGACAGAGCTCTTTGACGGCACCGGAACAGTTCCCGCTCCCGTCAGTCCTGTATTTATGCCGCTGCCGAAGCGGCAGAACGAGGGCCTTCGCACCACGTCGCAGGTCAATTATGTCGCGCTCGGCGGTATCTGGCGAGAGAGCGTGCCCTACAGCGGTGCGTTTCAGGTACTCAGGACGATACTGTCCAATGAGTATTTGTGGAATGCCGTCAGAGTCAAGGGCGGAGCCTACGGCATAATGTGCAGCTTCACACGCGGCGGGACGGCAAGTTTTGTCTCCTACAGAGACCCTAATCTGGAGAAAACCTACGAAACATACCGTACGCTGGCCGAATATGTGCGAAACTTCAGTGCCGAAAAGCGCAAAATGGACGATCTGATCATAAGTGTGATCGGAGCCTTGGATACGCCGCTCACGCCTCAGATGAAGGGAATGGCCGCACTTTCTTCGTATCTCGGTTCTTTTACCAGAGAAGAGAGACAGAAGGAACGCGACGAGATCATCGGATGCACGGCTGCGGATATCAGGGCGCTCGCTCCGGCACTGCAGACGATAATCGATAAATGGCAGATCTGCACGGTGGGCAGTGCGGCAGGCATCGACGGAGCCGGAGAGCTGTTTATGAAAACGGAGAATCTGCTATGAGCGGGACGAGATCAGGCTTTGCTGCCATAGTCGGACGGCCCAATGTGGGCAAGTCGACACTGATGAACAGACTGATCGGACAGAAGATAGCCATCACTTCCGATAAGCCACAGACCACGAGGAACCGTATCCAGACGGTCTATACTGACGAGCGCGGACAGATCGTTTTTCTTGACACGCCGGGACTGCACAGGGCGCGGACGAAACTGGGCGATTATATGGTGGATGCTGCAAAGGGGACCTTGGCAGATGCGGATCTGGTGCTCTGGCTTGTGGAACCGTCCGCATATATCGGAACCGGAGACCGCGAGATAGCAGCCGCGCTAAGTGCGCTGCAGGAGCCGGTGATCATCGTGATAAACAAGACCGATACGCTGCAGAGAGAAGAACTCCTCCCTGTTATGGCTGCATTCGGAGAACTCATGGATCCTGCTGAGATAATACCTGTCTCCGCAAAGACCGGAGAAGGATGCGGGGAGCTCCTTACGGCTATCTTCGGATATCTGAAGGAGGGTCCGCTATACTATGACGAGGAGACCGTTACCGACCAGACGATGCGCCAGATCTCCGGTGAACTCATCAGAGAAGCTGCGCTGCGCTCTCTGCGCGATGAGATCCCTCACGGTATAGCCGTGGAAGTGAACCGCATGACACAGCGCGAGGGAGGCCTCTATGACATAGAGGCGGATATCATCTGCGAACGCGATTCTCACAAAGGCATCATCATAGGAAAAGGTGGTCTGATGCTCAGAAAGATCGGGACAAAGGCCAGGACGCAGATAGAGGATATGACCGGGAGCCCGGTGAATCTGCGGCTCTTTGTCAAGGTACGCAGAGACTGGCGTGACAATGAGACTCTGCTGCGGCAGTTCGGCTATCATAAGGACTGAAAAGACAAAAGGTAAACTGATGAACGGCAGTACGGTGATACACGGAATAGTGCTTTTTTCGCAGCCTGTGGGCGAGGCGGACAGACGGCTCGTGATCCTCAGCGGTGAGCTGGGACGGGTCACTGCGTTCGCACGCGGCGCCAGAAGACCCAATTCCCCTCTCATATCTGCCGGGCCTTTTACATACGGAGAGATCACCCTGTACCAGAGCCGCAATTATAACGTGGTGGATTCCATAGACTCTGCAAAGTATTTCGACGAGGTAACGAGAGATTTCGAGAGATCGTGCTACGGGAGCTATTTCGCGGAGTTTGCGGATTACTATGCCAGAGAGGGGCTCGAGGCCAGGGAGTCCGTACGTCTGCTGTATGCATCGCTCCTGGCGCTCTCCAGAGCGCATATACCTCTGGAGCTTGTGCGGGCGGTATACGAGCTTAGGATGATGGCGATAAACGGAGAGTACAGCGCCGAGCCTTTTGGGGAGTGCGAGGCGGCGGCTGACTATGCCTGGAGGTATGTGCTGGGGGCTCCGCTTGAGAAGCTGTTTTCATTTGATCTGGAAAAGAAAGCCGCCGCTCAGTTTGAGGCGGCGGTAGGCAGGCTCCGGGAGCATTATATAGATCATAGTTTCAGATCGCTCGAGCTGCTCGGGACGGTGTAGAAGCATCAGCTCCTGCGTATCAGATCAAAGATATCATGCACTATGCCGTTCCAGAGATCGGTCTCTGCGAGCAGTGCGTGCGAGAGCAGAGCGAATCTCTCGCCGGCGGGAGTCTCACGGTAGACCTCGCGGTATTCTTCATTGAGGATCGGGACGAAAGTCCCGGCTCTTTTTATATAGCAGGTCTCCGGCGTCGCTTTCTGCCTGTAGGCGGGATCCACATATGAGGCAACACTCTTATGGATGGCCATATCCTCGCTGGGCAGATAGAAGTAGTCCCTCGCGGGAGAGAAGAAATGCTTAAGCTCGCCGTTTGTGATCGGAAGCAGGATGCGCAGGCTGCTTTTCTCTATAGTCAGATATATGCCTCCGGTGTGCGACGATACGGTATACGGATAGTCATGTGTGAGCGAAAAGCGCAGCAGCGCGGATGAATCCCGACTGGTCAGCGCTTTTTCTTCATTTATCAGTACGGGCGGCTCGTCAAAGAGCTTTGCGGCGGGATCGTTGAATCTCTGATAGGGCAGCAGGTCCATGAGCGCACTCATCCCCAGAACGTCCTCCCGGTTGTGCAGCAGGAGAAGCTCCAGCAGCTTTGCATCGCCGCTCTTGCAGTATTCGTGATAGATGGATATCAGCTGCCCTCCGTCGTATCTGTCCTGACGGCGGCATCCCAGGAAATTCTCGAAGTCCTTCTGCCTGGCTCCCGGCATGGAGAAGAGGTTTTTACAGCCGCGGAGCTGTTTGTACAGATCAAGGGAGGGGAGATTCAGAAAGGGCGGATCGATCTCGCGCTCTCTGGCGTGGATGTCCAGATACGGCAGATCGAACCTGTCGCCGTTAAAGTGTATCAGCAGACTGAAACGTCCGATATGATCCGAAATCTCGCTCAGAGCCCTGCGTTCCTCGAAGGGACTCTCGAGAAGCCACTGCTTGAAGCGCCAGCTTCCGTCCTCCTGCCACAGACAGCCAAAGAGGTAGAGATGTGAGCGCTCGGCTGAGAGCCCCGTGGTCTCTATATCCAGGAAAACTGCGCCGGGCGGCACGTCCTTTATATTAAGGTCCGGTGTCATCTCAAATGTCTTCATGGCACAGAGTATAGAACAGTTTTGCGTCAAAATCAATGAGGTCGCCTGCTGCACGGACAAATCTAAAAATATTCTTAATTTGATAAAATGTCTTTTCGCGCTGTTTTAATCCTGGCAAAAAGATGTTAGAATTATTCAGGTGCCGGAGATTACCGGCGCGTTATCAATACGGAGGTATCATTATGGCAGAAGTAAATGTATCCGAGAAGAATTTTGACACTGAAGTACTGCAGGCGGACCTTCCCGTACTGCTCGACTTCTGGGCGACCTGGTGCGGCCCCTGCAAGATGATGGGCATGGTCCTCGGCGAGATCGACGCCACGATGTCGGATAAGGTCAAGATCTGCAAGGTAAATGTCGACGAAGAGCCGGAGCTCGCTCAGAGATTCGGAGTCATGAGCATCCCTACCCTCGTCGTGTTCAGAGACGGAAAGCAGGTGAATACCAGCATCGGTTTTAAGAGCAAGGAAGACGTGCTCGCGCTTCTTGGAATGTAAAAAAGGCAATATGCTGCTTTTGACGGGCATATCCATATCGATGGAGTTGATATGCAGAGTATAAAAAGCGTGTACAAGGTCGGCAACGGTCCGTCCAGTTCACATACAGTCGGACCTTACCGTGCGGCAAAGTATTTCAGAAACCGTTATCCGGACGCGGACAGATTCGAGGTCACGCTGTATGGCTCGCTCGCCTGTACGGGAGAGGGCCACAGTACCGGCAAGGCGATAAAGGAACAGATCCCCGACGCACAGATAATAATTGACCGGGAGAAGCAGGATCTGCCTCATCCGAACACCATGCTCTTTAAGGCGTTCAGAAACGGAGAACTGATTGGCTCGAACCGGATACTGAGCGTGGGCGGAGGTTCCATCCGCTTTGAAGGCGAGGAGGCCTTTGAAGAAGAAACCGTATATATCGAGAAGAACTTCTCGGAGATCTGCGAGAAATGCGCCAGGACAGGCCTTTCATTAAAGGAATTTATCTGGGCAAACGAGGATCCTTCTCTCAGGCAGTATCTGAGAGATATCTGGCATGCCATGATCGCTGCCATAGAGCGCGGTCTGTCTGCAGAGGGAGTCCTCCCGGGAGGGCTCGGCGTCACGCGCAAGGCAAAGTCACTCTATGAGAAGAGAGTGTACAACGAGCCTTCTGACATCACTATGAACCGCATCATAGCTTCGTACGCATTTGCTGTAAGCGAGGAGAATGCCAGCGAGCATGTAGTCGTGACAGCGCCTACCTGCGGCAGCTGCGGAGTCATCCCTGCTGTATTCTACTATATGCAGCATGACCGCGGTTTCCCCGAGGAGGAGATCATCGACGCTCTCGCGGTGGCTGGTCTGATCGGCAACATCATCCGTACGAACGCCAGTATATCCGGCGCAGAGTGCGGCTGTCAGGCGGAGATAGGCAGCGCCTGCTCCATGGCGGCAGCCGGCCTGGCCTGTCTCTACGGTTTTAATACGGATCAGATAGAGTATTCCGCGGAGACAGCGATGGAGCACAATCTCGGTCTGACCTGCGATCCGGTAAAGGGGCTCGTCCAGATCCCCTGTATCGAACGCAATTCCGTAGCGGCGATGCGTGCCATCAGCGCGGTTAATCTGTCGCAGTTCCTCACGAGTACCCGCAAGATATCCTTCGATGCTGTGGTTGAGACCATGTATCAGACGGGACTTGATATGAACGAGAAATACCGCGAGACCTCCCACGGAGGACTGGCAGTAATGTACAAAGAGTAATCCGCGTGGAGGATTGACATAGCATGTTGCTGATGCAGCGTCTGAAAAGATTACTCAGGTCATCCGGCCCGGTGCTTACTGTCGCGATCATTGCGGTAAATGTGATCGTATTTCTGATCATGGCGGTGAGCGATAATACAGATGTGTACGGGGCATACCGTTTCGGAGCGATCTGGTACGATGATGTGACAGGCGGTGAGTGGTGGAGACTTCTTACCGCCTGCTTCCTGCACTTCGGATTCCTGCATCTGGCGGGTAATATGTTCTCGCTTTTTGCAGTGGGCAGCGTGACCGAGAAAAATGGCCGCCGGATCATCTGGCTGATCGCGTATTTTGCGGGAGGCGTCGGCGGCGGGCTGGTCTCGATGCTTGCCGGTCACGCACAGGGGGCTGACGCCGTCTCGGCAGGAGCCTCCGGCTGTATCTGTTCTCTGGTGGGGCTGTATATCGCGGAGCTGGTCTTTGACCGCGGCGGTTTTTCGTTTGATAAGCTTGTAAGGCCGCTGATAGCGGTCGCGATCCTGCTTTTTTCCGGATCCGGTGATCCGCAGACCGATTTGACGGCACATGCCGCCGGTCTGATTATCGGAGCCATTACCGGCCTTGCAGCCGGGCTTTTTGTGCCGCACAGACGATACGGCGGTATCTGATAAACGGGAGCGCATATGTTTGAAAAAATGATGGATAAGGCAAGGCCTCAGGACAGCGAGCTTGTAAAGAGCCATGTCGATCTCTACGAGGAGCGTGTGAATACCGAAGACGACGGTAAGCGGTCGCCTCTGCGTTTTGTCGTGCTGATCTTTTTTTTGGCAGTCGTAGTTTTCTTTGCCGTCCTGACGGTCCTGTACCCCGAGCAGCAGGCGGCCGATCAGAGCGTGCCTGCATCCGGACTTCTGTCCGGTCTGTTTTCTTTATAAAAGTTTTATTATTCTTAACGGTTTTTCCGTGTATAATAATGCGGTGTCAAAGATATAGTATCCGCAGAAAAAAGGAAAAACCATGTTATCTAAATTCAGTGTAAAAAAACCTTATACTGTCTGGGTGGGAGTGATCATGATCATCATTCTCGGAGTTGTTTCTGTGATGAATATGGTCATGGATCTGCTTCCGAGCATGAATCTGCCTTATTCTCTGGTATATACCACATACATTGGCGCTTCGCCCGAGGAGGTTGAGCAGACTGTCACAAGGCCGGTGGAGAGCGCGATGGCGACAGTAAGCAATATCAGGAATATCCGCTCGGTCTCCTCGGAGAATCTGTCCATGGTCATTATGGAGTTCGAGGAAAGTGCGAATATGGATTCGGCCACTATCGAGATGCGCGAGAATCTCGATCAGATAAGCGCGTCCTGGGGAGAGGGCATCGGCTCGCCGATGATCATGAATATCAATCCCGACATGCTTCCGGTGATGATCGCCGCAGTGGATCTGGACGGGCTGAGCGGGCCGGCACTCAGCGAATATGTGAACAGCTCGCTGCTCAGCCGTCTGGAGAGTGTCGAGGGTGTCGCCAGAGTCAGCGCATCCGGAGGAGTGAGCGAAGCTGTTGAGGTGGTTATAGACGATGAGAAGCTGGCTTCCGTCAATGAAGAGATCCGCAGCGCGCTGTCGGATAAATTCACTGATGCCAGAAAGGAGCTTCAGGACGCCCGCGATAAGATAAACGAAGGCCTGGACAAGGTCCGTGACGGTGAGAAGGAGATATCTTCAGCCAGGAATCAGATCAGCAGCGGCATGAGCGAGCTGACGGACAAATTCTACGATGCAAAGCAGGAGACTGATGCGAAGCAGGCTGAGCTTGCTGCGGCAAAGGAAGAGGCCGCAAAGCAGCTGGCCGACCTGACCGCGCAGAAGGAAAGTCTGGAGAGCACCAGAGCCTCGCTCATTCAGGGACTCGATCCGGAGCCCTTTGCTGAGCAGATCGCGCAGATAGACGCCGCTCTGGCACAGACAGACACAGGAATAGGGATGCTTAACAGCACGATAGAGCAGCTTGATAGCGGTCTGCTCGCCATAGACGATGCCCGCAGGCAGATAGAGCTGCAGGAGTCGGATGCTGCCTTCAAGCTCTACAGCGCTCTGGCCGAGGCCAGCGCCGGATCAGTCACCCTCTCATCTACAAAGAGTCAGCTTGAGAGCAGCCTTGAGCAGCTCGATTCGTCCGAGGAAACCATAGACGATTCCGAACAGAGCGCATATGACAAAGCGGACCTTAAGAACATAATCACGAGAAGCCTTATCGGGCAGATCCTCTCGGCGCAGAATTTTGCCATGCCTGCAGGCTATATCAGCGGGGAGACAGATGAGGATATCATAGTACGCGTAGGCAATAAGCTCTCCGGTACTGATGATATTTCGCAGCTGATCCTCATGGATATGGATATAGAAGGCGTGGATCCCGTAAAGCTCTCCGATGTGGCCACAGTCACGGTAGTCGACGACTCTGACAGCGTCTATGCCACTGTGAACGGACGTCCCGGCATCCTGCTTACCTTTGAGAAGCAGACCGGATACTCTACGAACGAGGTCTCTCAGAAGCTTCAGCAGGCCTTTGACCGCCTCTCCGGGGAGAAGGACGGACTCGGATTCACCATCCTCATGGATCAGGGCATGTATATCAACTATATAGTGGATTCGGTCTTCAGCAATCTGCTCTGGGGTGCGCTTTTTGCCATCATAGTGCTGGCGCTGTTCCTCAGGAGTTTCAAACCGACTCTGATCGTGGCGGTGTCGATCCCGGTCAGCCTTATGGCAGCCATAGCAGCCATGTATTTTACCGGGATCAATATCAATATCATCTCGCTTTCAGGCCTCGCCCTGGCAGTGGGAATGCTTGTGGATAATTCCATTGTAGTTATCGAGAATATATATCGCCTGCGCGGAGAGGGTGTACCCCTCTACAAGGCCTGTGTGCAGGGCGCCAGGGAGGTGGCGGGTGCCATAATTGCCTCCACCCTTACTACCTGCTGTGTATTCCTTCCCATAGTCTTTACCGAAGGTCTCACCAGACAGCTGTTTACCGATCTGGGCCTCACCATGACCTATTCGCTCGCAGCCAGCCTGATCATAGCGCTGACACTTGTTCCGGCTATGTCTTCGGGATTGCTTCGCAAGGTCCCCGAGAAGAAAGACCGCTTCCTGACATGGCTCCAGAACGGTTACAAGAGGAGTATATTATTCTTCCTGAGGCATAAAGCCCTCGTGCTGGCAGCATCGCTGCTCCTCCTGATCGGGAGCGCCTGGGCAGCCTACAGGAACGGCACGTCGTTCATGCCTTCCATGGAGACGACGCAGCTTACTGTCACGATGACGGCTCCTGACGGCAGCACATTCGGCGAGATAACCGATCTCTCATCAAAGGTCGTAGACCGCATCCTTACGCTGGATGACGTGACTACCGTCGGCGCCATGAAGGGCGGATCGGGGATCTCTGGTATGCTCAGCGCCGGACGCGGAGGCGGAGACGACAGCTCTGTCAGGATGTATGTGCTGCTGCGTGAGGACAAGGCTCTGCGCAACAGCGAGATCCGCAGGGAGATACTGTCCATGACGGAGGATCTGGACTGCGAGATCAGCGTAGAGGCGGAGATGTCGGATATGTCGGCGATCTACGGCAGCGGCGTGTCGGTAAAACTCACCGGCAGGGATCTGGACCGTATGAAAGAGCTCGCCACGGATTTCGCGGAGAAACTCAGCGGTGTCGATGGTTTGGAGAACGTGCGCAGCGGAGTCGGAGAGACTACCCCGGAGCTGCGCGTGGTCGTGGACAAGGACGCAGCTTCTGCATATAACTTGACTGTGGCTCAGGTCTACAGCCAGATCGCAGCCAAGGTTTCCGCCTCGCGTGTATCCACGGTTCTGGAGACGGATACGGCTGATATCGACGTCTATGTTTATGACGGGGGAGCCAGGGAATACTCCCGTGACGATATCATGGCTCTCGAACTCTCGTCCACGTCAAACGACGGTGCCGCCCTTAAGGTCAGACTGTCGGATATAGCGGCTTTTGAAGATACGGAAAGCCTTTCTTCCATATCCAGAGAGAATCAGAACCGAACTATCACGATCAGCGCATCCCTTGCCGAAGGCTATAATATCGGACAGATGGGCAGCCGCGTACAGGAGGTTATAGACGGCTTCGAGCTGCCTGCGGGATACGAACTGCGCATAGCCGGTCAGAACGAGAGTATTAACGAGGCGCTGACGCAGATGTTTATCATGCTCGGCCTTGCAATCGTGTTCGTGTATCTGGTCATGGTCGCACAGTTCCAGTCGCTCCGGATGCCGTTTATCATCATGGCGACCATACCTTTGGCATTTACAGGAGGATTTTTAGGACTTATAATCTGTAATATGGATCTGAGCGTCATCTCGCTGCTCGGACTCATCATACTGACGGGAGTTATCGTAAACAACGGAATCGTTCTGGTGGATTACATCAATCAGCTCAGATACGCGGGCATCGGGAAACGCGAGGCGATCGCCGAGGCCGGACGCACCAGGCTCCGTCCTATCCTGATGACAGCCATCACTACCATACTCGGCCTTGTCATGATGGCGCTGGGCGTGGGCATGGGCGCGGATATGGTACAGCCTGTAGCAGTGGTCACCATAGGCGGAATGCTCTACGGAACGCTGATGACGCTGTGGGTGGTGCCGTGCATTTACGATATCTTTACCGGCAAAAAAGAGCTTAAAGCAAGGGACGTCGACTGATGGCTGACAGCTACACCAACCTGCAGAAGACCGGCACATACAGCACGAGCTACGAACAGAAAGCCGCTGCAGATGCCGCCGCAGAAACGCAGAGAGTCATAAAGGAACTCGGAGAGTCAATTAAGACCGGGAATTTTTCCCCGGCTTATCTGCTGTGCGGACCTGAGGGATATCTGATAAGATATTATAAGAACGCTCTTAAAAAAGCCATCATAGGCGATGACACGATGAACTGTACCGTCATGACCGGCGATGGCTTTGATCTGAACGCATTCATCGAGATTGCGCAGACCATGCCTTTTTTCGCCGAACGAAGACTGATAATCGTGGAGAACTGCGGAATATTTCAGGCAGGACCGGGCGGCGGTACCAGGCCGGAAGCCGAAAGACTGAAGGATTTTCTGCAGCAGCTTCCGGATACCTCCTGCGTGATATTCGCCGAGAATTCCGTGGATCGCAGACTCGCCCTGTACAAGTTTTTTTCAAAGATCGGCCGCGTCTGTACGTTCAATTATATGGATCAGCAGTGGATATCCAGATGGCTGATCGCAAAGGCACGCTCTGAGGGAGCTGTGATGGATCAGGGAGCTGCGTCGGCGCTTATAGAGCGCGTGGGCGTGGATCTGAATATCCTGGCAAACGAGACTGACAAGCTCGTGGCGTATAAAGGCGGAGCGGGACAGATCACCGCGCAGGACGTGGGTATACTGGCCGCCACGAGGCTCGAGGACCGAATCTTTGATATGCTCACCTGTGCACTGAGAGGGCGCATGGACAAGGCGATGGAGATGTATTCGGATCTTTTGGGACTGCGCGAAGCACCGATAAAGATTATAGTCATCATCGGCAAGCAGTGCGCGCAGATCCTCGCGGTGAAGGATGCAGAGGGCAGCGGGCGCAGCGATGCAGAGGTGGCATCTGACGCCGGCCTTTCAACGGGCAGAGTGTATTATATCAGACAAGACTACCGGAGCGTGAGCAGGGACAGACTCGCTCTGGGCATGAAGCTTGCCGCCGAGATGGATGAGGCGATCAAGACCGGGGCCCTCGAAGACCGTCTCGCGGTGGAGATACTGCTGGCCGGTCTCGGCGGCAGCAGGTAAGGAGATACCTTTGAATATACGCGAACTTACAGAAGTAAATGAAATGCAGATGCTCAGTCCCTTCGCCTGCAGGAGCGCAGAGTCTCAGGGCAGGGACGTTCCGGAGGAGCCCTGCGATATCAGAACGGTCTATCAGCGCGATCGCGACAGGATCCTGCACTGCAAAGCTTTCAGACGGCTGAAACGCAAGACGCAGGTCTTCCTGGCTCCGGAGGGGGATCATTACCGCACGAGGCTTACGCATACTCTGGAGGTCTCGCAGATCGCCAGGACCATAGCCAGAGCGCTCCGCATGAATGAAGATCTGACGGAGGCTATAGCGCTTGGTCATGACCTGGGCCATACACCTTTCGGACACTGTGGAGAACGTGTGCTCAACGAGATCAGTGAGGAGGGTTTCTCACACAGCCGACAGAGTCTGCGCGTCGTCGAGAAACTCGAGAACAGCGGCCGCGGTCTGAACCTGACCAAAGAGGTCCGCGACGGAATAGTCAATCACTCCATGAGCGGTGAACCGTCCACGATGGAGGGCAGGATCGTCAGATTCGCGGATAAGATGGCTTATATCCATCACGATATGGACGATGCCATAAGGGCAGGCATTCTGACAGAAGATTCGCTTCCGAGAGAATACACTGACGTACTCGGACACAGCATCAAGGAGCGTCTGGACGTCATGATACACAGTATCATCGGCTGCAGCCTGAATCAATCGAGCATCCTTCTGGATCCGGACGTGGAAGAAGCCATGTTCGGGCTCAGAGCATACATGTTCGAGCATCTCTATAAAGGCAGCATAGCCAAGGCCGAGGAGGGAAAGGCCGCCGAGCTGATCAGAAGGCTGTATTATTACTACATGGATCATATAGAGAGTCTCCCCGAAGAGTACCTTAACAGGGTATGGTCGGAGGGCGAGACCTGGTCGCGGGCAGTCTGCGACTACATATCCGGCATGACGGACAGTTATGCTATATACACATATGAGAATCTGTTCGTGCCGAAAGCATGGCAGTACTGACAGATGATCCTTATATTGCAGTTATCATAGGAGAGGCATGTATTATCCTGAAGAAGTAATAGAAGAACTCAGGAACAGAAATGATATAGTGGGTGTCATATCCCAGGCCGTTCACCTGGAAAAAAAAGGCAGCCGCTATTTCGGTCTGTGCCCCTTCCACAGCGAGAAGACCGGATCGTTCTGTGTCTCGCCGGATCGCCAGATGTATCACTGCTTCGGATGCGGAGCAGGCGGAAATGTCATCAGCTTCGTCATGAACTACGAGAACCTGAGCTTTGCGGAGGCAGTAGAGTCTCTGGCAGAGCGGGTCGGTATGGAACTTCCCAAACAGAATTACAGCGCAAAAGCCCGCGAGGAAGTCGACCGCAAGGCGCGCATGCTCACAGCCTACAAGGATACTGCCATTTTTTACTATAAGCAGCTGCGTTCGCCTGCAGGCGCAAAGGCAATGGAATATTTTTCCAGGCGGGGCCTTTCTCAGGAGACCATGAACAGGTTCGGTCTGGGCTATGCTCCGCAGAGCCCTGCGCCGCTGTATCGTTATCTCAAATCAAAGGGCTACGATGACGGCCTGATCAATGACAGCCAGCTCCTCAAGGTTGACGAGAGAGGCGGCTGGGACAGGTTCTATAACAGAGCGATATTTCCGATCATGGATTCCAGAAGCCGTGTCATAGGATTCGGCGGCAGAGTCATGGGCTCGGGTGAGCCAAAGTACCTCAACTCTCCGGAGAGCCCGATCTTTGATAAGAGCCGCAATCTTTTCGGACTGAATTTTGCGAAGTCTTCCAAACGCAGCTATATGCTGCTGTGCGAGGGATATATGGACGTCATCGCCCTGCACCAGGCGGGCTTTGACTGTGCCGTGGCTTCGCTGGGCACGGCCTTTACGTCGGGCCATGCAGCCCTTATCAAACGCTATGTGAATGAAGTCGTGATCACATATGACAGCGACGGTGCGGGGCAGAAGGCCGCTTTGCGTGCCATACCGATACTGCGCGCGGCTGGAATCAGGGTCAAGGTTCTGGATATGAAGCCTCACAAAGATCCGGATGAGTTCATAGTTCATCTGGGCGCCGAGGAGTACGAGAAGAGAATCAATGAGGCAAAGGGCTCGTTTTTCTTTGAAACGGATGTGATGGCATCGCGCTTCGATATGACGGACCCGGAGAGCAAGACCACCTTCCACAGGGAGCTGGCCTCAGCCCTTACCGCTTTCCCCGATACTCTTGAGCGCGAGAATTATCTCACTGCAGCAGCGGCCAGATACTCCATCTCCGCGGATCATCTGAGGGAGATGGTGAGCTTTGCGGGGCGCGGAAGATCTTCTGAGAGTGAGACGGGGCGGCTTTTTGGTGATCACTCGCCTTCCCGCAGGGAAAAGGGGAGAGGGATCCTTTCTGCCGAACGCACCGTGCTGAACTGGCTGACCGTTACGTCTCTTCCGTATGAGACGGTGCTCAGATATGTCAGACCGGAGTATTTCCGCGGAGAAGTGCTTTCAGATATGGCGCGTATGATATTTGACAGGCTTAAGGCCGGAGAGAGACCCGATCCTGCCGCGCTCATAGATGAGTTTTCCGACGATGCCGAGCTCAGGCTTCGGGCCTCGGCCATATTCGGCGCAGAACTTCCGGAAGATGCGCGAGAGGCCAGAGAGGTACTCTCGGACAATCTGCGTATCGTGAAGAAAGACTATATAAACAACGCTCTCAGGACCGAGACGGATCCGGAGAAGCTCCAGCAGCTTCTGACCGAAAAGGCGCTGGCGGACAGGATGAAGTTCGATGAGACTATCTGAAAGACTTGAAACCGTACTTGATCTGATGCCCGGGTGCGGACGCGTGATCGACGTGGGTACAGACCACGGGTATATTCCGATCGAGGCAGTCAGGAGAGGGAAAGCTTTGCGGGCGATCGCTTCCGATATCGGAAGAGGACCGCTGATGAGGGCCGTGGCCAATGTGTCTGCGGCATCCCTTGAAGATAAGATCAGCTTTGCCGAGGCGGACGGTATCCCCGGGACTGAGCTCTCAGAATCCGACGTCCTGGTTATAACCGGTATGGGAGGACCTCTTATTGAGCGTATACTGACGGATGCTTCAGGGAGACTGAAGACCGGTATGACGCTGCTCCTGTCGCCTCAGTCGGATCAGCCTCAATTCCGCAGATTCCTTGTCCGGAGCGGATATCTGGTGACGGCCGAGGGCTGCGCATCTGACGGCGGCAAATACTATTTTGTCATCAGGGCAGTACTTGGGACGGGTCACGCCAAGCCGTGGCGGCCTTTTGAGTATTCCTACGGCAGGAAGGAACTCTTTGCAGGCGGTTATACGGAGAAAAGGAAGGACCTGATTCTCAGGGATCTGAAGTGCTTTGGCAGCATCCTGGAAAGGCTGCCGGCTGATGCTGATGCGCGCAGGGATGAGATACTTGCTCTCATGAGCCTTGCAAGGCAGGCCCTGACGGAATATAATTGATACTCGCGGGGATAAGCCCCGTGCTGGAGGTAGTTTGTTATGAGTTCAGGTAAAAAATTCTGGTCGGGGTTTTTCTCGGGAGGAGCTGCTGCTCTTGCACTGGCCATGCTCGTGGTGATGCTGCTGGCTATTCCGGCGTATATAAGCCTTCTGGGCTCGGCGTCGGGTTCTGAACCGAGTCTGACCATAGACGGTGTGCCATATTATTACCGTGAAGGGTATTATTACGATGCCGAGGGCAACCGCTTTGATTCGGACGAGCTTATAGGAGCAGGAGCTGAGCAGGATGATCTGGAGGATGCCAGAAACGACCGCCTGAGCAGAATACACGAAAAGGTGGACGTGCTGCTGGAACTCATAGATGACAAATTCATCCTGGATTATGACGAAGACGTCGTGGAGGACTATATATACAAGGGACTTATCACAGGTCTGGGAGATGTCTATTCGGCCTATATGACGCCTGAGGAGGCAGCCGAGGCCAGCTCCGATCTGACAGGCAACTACTGCGGTATAGGGGCCGTGGTCCAGTATAATGCCGAGACATATGAAAAGACTGTGATACAGGTATACAAAGACAGTCCTGCAGAGGAAGCCGGTCTGCAGACGGGCGACATCATCGTCTCCGTGGACGGAGAGGACGTCAGCTACTTTACTCTGGATGAGACCGTAGACCTGATCCGAGGCGAAGAAGGCACTGAGGTCAGTGTGGGTATCGTCAGGAATGAGGCATCCATGACTCTCGTGATGACCAGACGTCCGGTGAATGCTGTGGACGTATCATATGAGATGCTGGATGCAGAGATGGCCTATATAAAGCTGATCGGATTCAACGACGCAGGAATAGACCAGATGAGGGAGGCGCTTGAAGATCTTAAGTCACAGGGTATGAAGTCCCTGATACTTGATCTGCGCAACAATCCCGGCGGTTCCAGAACAGCGGTGATAGGCATCTGCGATCTTTTTCTGGAGAAGGGCGCCGTCATGGCATACGAGGAAGAAAAGGATGGTACGAGATTCAGCTATGATTCTGAAAACGACCCCATCTGTGACGTGCCGATGTGCGTCCTTGTCAACGAGAACAGTGCAAGTGCGTCCGAACTTATGTGCGGTGCGCTCAGGGATAATGAGAGAGCTACACTGATAGGAACCGTGACCTACGGTAAGGGCATTATCCAGACGTACTATTATCTGAACGACGGATCCCTGGCCAAGCTCACCTCGTCGTATTACTATCTTCCCGGCGGAGAGTGTATCCACGGGACCGGAGTCACTCCCAATATTCTCCTTGAGGACGATCCGGAGACAGAGACCGACGAGCAGATGGAACGCGCCGTCGGGATACTGAAGGGCAATTAAAAAAACAGAGTTAGGGCCTTTAAAACTTAAAGATTTTAAGTATTTTTCCGTATCCCGATTCTTTGAAAAAAGTTGTGCCGGCTTTTGTCGACACGGCTTTTTTTGTGGAGTATAATTCCGGATAGTTTTTATCATATCCAGAGAGGTGAATCAACATGAGAGAGATCAGCGCACAGCAGATCACTGACGCCGTCAGGAGACTCTGCATGGAAGCCTGCTATTATCTGCCGCAGGACGTGAGAGACCGCATCGAGGCGTGCAGACGCGGGGAGCCTTTTCCCATCGCAGGCGAGATCCTGGACAAGATCATCGCCAATTATCATATCGCAGAAGAGAACGATGTCCCTATCTGTCAGGATACCGGCATGGCCTGTGTCTTTCTGGAGATCGGTCAGGACTTACACATAGTCGGCGACATCACCGAGGCGGTAAATGCCGGCGTGCGTGCAGGCTATACAGATGGATACCTGCGCAAGAGCGTGGTATCGGATCCTATCGAAAGAAAGAATTCCGGTGACAATACGCCTGCGATGATCTATTTTGACCTGGTACCGGGCGACCGTATCACTATCACCGTTGCTCCCAAGGGTTTTGGCTCCGAGAACATGAGCCAGCTCAAGATGCTCAAGCCCGCAGACGGTATCCAGGGAGTTAAGGATTTCGTCCTTAAGGTAGCGGAAGATGCCGGCCCTAATCCCTGCCCGCCGATCATCATGGGCGTGGGTATAGGAGGTACTTTTGACAAGGCTGCGCTTATGGCCAAAAAGGCGCTGCTGCGTCCGCTCGACGAGAAGAATCCCGACAGCTTCTATGCGGATCTGGAGGAAGAACTCCTCAAGAAGGTAAACGCTCTCGGCATCGGGCCGCAGGGTTTCGGAGGAAAGACTTTCTGCCTGAAGATCAATATCAATCATATGGCCACGCATATCGCCGGGCTGCCTGTAGCAGTCAATGTAAACTGTCACGTGGCCAGACATAAGACGGAGGTGCTGTGATGACTGTAAAGATAACCACACCCATGACTCCCGAGGTCGCCAGGACGCTGAAAGCGGGAGACAACGTAGAGATAACCGGAGTGATCTATACCTCGCGCGATGCTGCCCACAAGCGTTTTGTGGAAGCGCTCGACCGCGGAGAAGAGCTTCCTGCGGATTTCAGGAACGCCATTATTTATTTCGCAGGACCTGCACCTGCAAAGCCCGGTGCGCCGATAGGTTCGGTGGGTCCTACTACGTCCTACCGCATGGATCCCTACAGCCCCAGAATGATCAGAGAGGCCGGGCTGACAGGTATGATAGGCAAGGGCAAGCGGAGCGATGAGGTCGTGGAAGCCATGAAAGAGTGCGGAGCAGTTTACTTTGGAGCTATAGGAGGGTGCGCCGCGCTGCTCGCAAAGTGCGTGAAGAAGGCGGAAGTGATAGCCTATGACGATCTTGGAGCGGAGGCTTTGCGCCGTCTGGAAGTGGAGAATCTGCCAGTGACAGTCGTAATCGATTCCGAAGGCAACAACCTCTACAAGCTCGGACGAGAGCAGTACCTTGACAGCCTTAAAAAGTAACCCGCAAGACGATATTTTTATTCATTATTTTGATGATTTCTGTTAAAATGCATGTTGCGTTAAAAAATGTGATAGTGTATAATGCTTACAAACTAGGTAAAAAGGATCATTTTGTTTTGCCTGTTCTTACTTTTATGTAAAGGAGATCTGAAACCATGAAAAGATTTCTAGCAGTTTTTCTGGGAGCTGTTATGGTGCTGACCTGTCTTGAGTTCGGCTCCGTTTCGGCATCCGCAGAGGGGAACAGCGGCGTGATCGAGCTTCCCCCCGTACTGCTCACCGGAGGCAATACCGGTGAGATACAGACCCCCGAGGATCTGTTTGCAACTCTTTCATCCATCGCGGTCACCACGCCTCCGACAAAGACATCTTATCTGGAGGGCAAGGATACTCTGGATCTGACCGGCGGCATCCTGACGCTTACGCTTGATGATGCAAGTACACAGACCGTGGCTTTAACCGATGAAGCAGTTACGGTCACTGGCTTTGATAATACTCAGGTCGGTACTGATACTCTAACTGTAAGCTATGGCGGCAAGGAGACGACTTTTGATGTGACTATCACTGCAAAGAGCGCAGCCTCCATCGCCATCAAGACTGCTCCGACCAAGTCCGAGTACACCGTAGGCGATACTCTCGATGTCACCGGCGGTGAGATCACCGTTACCTATGACAATGAGACTTCTGCAGACGTGGCCATCACAGCCGATATGGTGAGCGGATTTGACTCCTCCGCAGCAGCGGCGAGCCAGACCCTGACCGTCACCTACGAGGGCAAGACCGCTACGTTTGAT
>JAFSTX010000056.1 GCA_017445585.1 Lachnospiraceae bacterium | reverse complement strand
ATCAAATTGTTATCAGCACTGATAACATAAATACAGCAGGCACTCCGAAGAATGTCTGCTGCTAAAAGCTATTCAGGATAACTCAGCACATTTCAAGAAAAAATGTGCATTATTCCCACACTTTACCGCCGGGCTATTTTGCCCGGTTTTGAGTGCTTT
The DNA here is from genome assembly GCA_017445585.1 of Lachnospiraceae bacterium. Classification (GTDB taxonomy): domain Bacteria; phylum Bacillota; class Clostridia; order Lachnospirales; family Lachnospiraceae; genus UBA3774. Next base: position 75,563 of record JAFSTX010000056.1, on the reverse strand, counting down.
TAGCTATTAAAACCTTCGTTTTTACCCTCAATAATCCACCAGTTATTTGGTTTATCAGACTTCGTGGTTGCACGGAGGGTCAGAACGAAACGTCGTGCAACCGGAAGGGATAGTTCCCAGTGTCTAACCAGAACCGCCGAATATGAATTCCAAGGGATAAATAACTATGGTTTGCTACAGATCGTATACCGCAACGATCTCGTTGCCGCACATTTCTCCGTTCTCGACAAATCCATACTTGCGATAAATAGCTCTTGCCCGGATGTTTTCCGGTTCGTAAGAAAGCCACACCTTCTTTGCCTCACCGAATGGGAAAGTTCGTATCAGTGCCATAACTGCATCAATAGTCTGCTTTCCAAGGCCCTGTGCCTGATATTTTTTATCGATCATCAATCGCCAAAGACTGTAATTATCTTTGATCAGATCACTCTCATCCTCGTTTCCGACAGTGCCTTTTCCGATCATTACAAAACCAATAAGGTCGACATCGTTGTATACTGCCAAAGGCAAAGCGTTATTTCCTTCGTTCCTCGTAGCATATGCTTCCGCCAGGCTCTGTATGTTATCTGCAACAAAATCCTTTTGTTCCTCAAAAGGCTCCAGCATGCATACCTTCCAGATGTTTTTGTTTGTGATTTCCTCAAATCTGATCATTAAATGTCCCCTTATTGTCTTAACACTGTTTGCAGTATCTGACGCTTCTCAAAGATCATTCCGTTGGCAGTGTTGCCTTCCACTCAAACAGAAGGTGTGCCATATAATGTGGAATCGTCAGGACACCATCTGCGACTCCGAGATTGAAATCTTTGATCCGGATCAATTGTGTTTTACCGTAATGATCCGGATGTGCCATAATTGTCTTAGCACTTTTTGAATTGCCGTCTCTGGCTTTCACCTCAAGTATCGTCGAATTGCCGAGATAATTAATAACAAAATCAAGCTCCAGACCGCTTTCCTTGGCAAAATAGAACATTCTTCCGCCACGTTTATACAAAGCATCTGCTATCAGCGCTTCGTAGAGCATACCTTTTCCCATACCGAGAGACCCGGATAATATCGCATCAGTCGTGCCGTCTTCAAGCATCCCCACAAGCATTCCGATATCTGTCGTAAACACTTTATATTGATTATTTATTGTATTAACGGATAACGGCGTTGCAGGAACACTGAGATTATGGACTTTTATAATTATTCCGGTATCTTTCAGATAATCTAAGGCATCTTTACCTGCATCCTTTGCGCCTTTTCCGGAAATTTTGGATACAACATATCTTTTGTTCTCTTTACCCAGGAAGAATGGTATCAATGAGAACGCACTCCTTATCCGAGCGACTTCATTTGCATTAAACAGTGGCTTGTTGTCCTTGCCGCGTCTTCGTCCAAAATCGTCCTGAAGGTCTCTGGTGATCCTTCTGGTGATCTGAAGAGTCGTGTATATGTTGTTTGTTCGGATGAAATTACAGACTGCCTCCGGAAACCCTCCGATGCAAAGATACTCTCTGAAAAGTGCAGTAAAAGAACCATGCATAGATTTTGATAACGCCGTACGTGACTCAAATGCGGTTCTAATGTATGAAACTTCTTTGTCTCCATACCCCTTAGCCCACAAGAATTCCTCGAAATCAAGGGGTCTCATGTCAAATTCATAAGTACATCCAACGGGCTTTGGTGTGTCGTCAGATACCACATAGCCATTTACACCCAGATAAGATCCCGTTGCAATGTAATCGAATCGTTTTTCATTCTGAACTGTTTTCAGCGACAACAAGGCTCTCGGGCATTCCTGCACTTCGTCGTACAGAAACACAGTACGTCCATCTATCAGCTCAGGCATAGGCATCTTCACAGACAATTCCCGAATGATGGTATCCGCATCCAATTGCCCGTCGAAGGCATCGCAAAGATCCGGACGATCCCAGAAATTAAGATAAACAATGACGTCGTAATTGTTCTCAGCGAACCGTCTGACTGAATGCGTTTTGCCTGATTGTCTGATTCCGCGTACTAAGGCCGGTTTATGTTCAGGATCTTCTTTCCATTCTTCAAACCATCTGTCAATATGTCTTCTCAATTCCATAATATATCACCTCTTACTCGTATGATACACTAATTTTCGGAAAAATCAAGACGAGTTTTAAGATAAAATCGGAAATTTCCTAGCGAGTTTACAGATCTTTTCGGAAAAGTTGGCAAAAAAGAGCCAGTCCGTCGTCAAAACGAACTGGCTCAAATTTTCGCGGTTAACCACTGGCTACCATTAAAATCGCCTCTGTGCAACCAAAGGGCCTTTACGTTCTACTCCCACTCCACCGTCGCCGGAGGTTTGCTCGTGATGTCATAGACGACGCGGGTGATACCGGCGACCTCGTTCGTGATGCGGCTGCCGGCCTTCTCAAGCACGTCGTAGGGCAGGCGGGTCCAGGCGGCGGTCATGAAGTCGTCCGTGGTGACGGCGCGCAGGACTACAGTAGCGCCGTAGGTGCGGGCATCGCCCATCACGCCGACGCTGTGCAGGTCGGTGAGGACCGCGAAATACTGGCTTGGGGCGGTATCAAGGTTTGCGTGCGCGATCTCCTCGCGAAAGATCGCGTCGGCCTCGCGCAGGAGATCCAGCTTCTCGGCGGTGATCTCGCCTATGATACGTACGGCAAGTCCCGGTCCCGGGAAGGGCTGGCGGCAGACGAGCTCGCGCGCAAGTCCGAGCTGGATGCCGATCTCGCGCACCTCGTCCTTGAAAAGATCACGCATAGGCTCGACGATCTGGCTGAAGGCCATGCGCTCGGGCAGGCCGCCCACGTTGTGGTGGCTTTTTATCACGGCCGAGTCGCCCTTGCCGCTCTCTATCACGTCGGGATAGATCGTGCCCTGAGCGAGAACCGTTACGTCGCCCAGCTTCCGGGCTTCATCCTCAAAGACCCTGATGAATTCACCGCCTATGATCTTGCGTTTCTTTTCGGGTTCGGTAACTCCCGCAAGCTTTCGGAGGAAGCGTTCGCGGGCATCCGCGATGATCACGTTCATGCCGAAGTGCCCGACAAACGTATCCCTAACGAACTCAGCTTCGTTCTTCCTCAGCAGGCCGTGATCCACAAATACGCAGGTCAGGTCATGACCGATAGCACGGTGCAGGAGTACGGCGGCGACTGAGGAGTCGAGTCCTCCCGAAAGGGCGAGCAGTACCTTTTTACCGGAGAGCTCGCGGCGGTATTTCTCTATAGACTGTTCGAGGAAACGCTCCATCACCCAATCCCCCTTACAGCCGCAGATATCATAGAGAAAATTGTGAAGCATCTGCCTGCCGTAGACGGTGTGGGTGACCTCCGGATGGAACTGCACGCCGTAGAGGCGGCGGGCATCGTTGCTCATGGCCGCGATGGGGCACCTGGCGCTGTGCGCGATATTAGTGAAGCCCTCGGGAAGGGTGCTGATATAATCCGTATGGCTCATCCAGCAGACACTCTCCGCGGGTAGCCCCGCAAAGAGAGGACTTTCGGAGAAAAAGACAGTGGTCCTGCCATACTCGCTGGAGCTTGCGGCAGAGTCTACCTTGCCGCCGCCCATATAGGCCATGAGCTGGTCGCCGTAGCAGATCCCGAGGACCGGGATCCCCGCGGAGAGGATCGCCGGGTCAAAATGGGGCGAGTTCACGTCGTAGACGCTGTTCGGTCCTCCGGTAAATATGACGCCTGCGTAGCCTTCTGCCTTTATTTCATCGACCGTTATTTTGTTATACGGCCTGATCTCCGCGTAGATATGCTGTTCACGGACCCGGCGGGCGATCAGCTGATTGTACTGGCCGCCGAAGTCAAGGACGAGAATCTTTTCCATTGCGACACCTCTATCAGTACGTCATCATAAATTCTTTCATCATCTGGCGCTTTTTCATGCGGTCAAAGGCCGCGCCGACAAAGCCGAGAAAGAGCGGATGAGGACGGTTCGGGCGGCTTTTGAACTCGGGATGATACTGCACGCCGACGTAGAAATCTCTCTCCGAAAGCTCGACAGTTTCCACCAGCCTGCCGTCCGGCGAGATGCCGGAGAGTGTGAGGCCTGCGGTCTGCAGCGCCTCGCGGTAATCGTTGTTAAGCTCATAGCGGTGACGATGTCTCTCGCTGATCTCGCGCGTGCCGTAGCACTGCTCCATCGTGGTGCCGGGGGTGATGACACAGGGATAGGCGCCGAGACGGAGAGTACCGCCTTTATCGATCTCATCGCTCTGGCCTGGCATAAAGTCGATGACGCGGTCGGGACTCTCCGCGTCGAACTCGCCGGAGTTAGCCCTGGGCAGTCCCAACACGTTCCTTGCGTACTCTATGACCGCGATCTGCATTCCGAGGCAGATACCGAAATACGGGATCCTGTTTTCGCGGGCGTATCTGGCCGCGGCGATCATACCTTCTATGCCGCGGCCTCCGAAGCCGCCGGGCACTATGATGCCGTCAAGTGTCCCCAGCTGCTCCCCGGCGTTTTCTTCATTCAGCTCTTCGGAATTGATCCAGTGGATCTTTATATGCGTGTTATGCCTGTAACCGGCGTGGCGCAGGGCCTCCGCCACCGAGAGATACGCGTCGTGCAGCTCCACGTATTTGCCGACGAGCCCGATATGCGTGGTATAGGGGCGGGCTTTGATCCGCGCGACCATCTCGCTCCAGTCGCTAAGATCGGGCTTTGGAGCTTCTATACCGAGCTCCCTGCACACGATGTCGGAGAAGCCGGACTTTTCCAGCATCAACGGAGCTTCGTAGAGGTTCGGCAGAGTGATATTCTCTATGACGCAGTCGGGCTTAACGTTGCAGAACATGGAGATCTTTCGGAAAATTGATTCCTCGAGAGGCTCGTCGCAGCGCAGCACGATGATATCCGGACTGACCCCCATGCCCTGCAGCTCCTTGACCGAGTGCTGAGTGGGCTTCGTTTTGTGCTCCTCGGAGCCGTGCAGGAAGGGCACCAGCGTTACGTGGATAAAAAGACTGTTCTCGCGCCCGATCTCCAGCGAGATCTGACGCACTGCCTCTATAAAAGGCTGCGACTCGATGTCGCCGATAGTGCCGCCGATCTCTGTGATGACCACGTCTGCGGCGGTCTTTTTGCCCACGTTATAGACAAAATCCTTTATCTCGTTCGTGATATGCGGGATGACCTGGACCGTGGAGCCCAGATATTCGCCGCGGCGCTCTTTGTTAAGCACGTTCCAGTAGACTTTGCCGGTGGTGAGATTCGAGTATTTGTTCAGGTCCTCGTCGATGAAGCGCTCGTAGTGCCCGAGATCCAGATCGGTCTCGGCGCCGTCCTCAGTCACGTATACTTCGCCGTGCTGATAAGGACTCATGGTTCCCGGATCTACGTTTATGTACGGGTCGAGTTTCTGCGCGGCCACTTTGAGGCCTCTCGCTTTGAGCAGGCGGCCGAGAGAAGCTGCCGTAATACCTTTGCCAAGGCCCGATACTACTCCGCCGGTCACAAAAATGTATTTTGTCATGATAGCCTCCGTTTACTCTACGGTAACAGATTTTGCAAGGTTTTTGGGCTTGTCGATATCACAGCCCTTCTCTCTGGCGGTATAGTATGCCAGAAGCTGGAGAGGGATGATCTCGACGATCGCAGCAAATACGGTATCTGTCTTCGGCACGAATATCATCTCGTCCGCGAGAGACAGTATCCTGTCGTTTTTGCGGAAGGTCACCGCCAGCACGTCCGCCCCGCGCGCCTTGACTTCGATGATATTGTTCATGGTCTTTTCCATGACGGAGTCATTGCAGCACAGGGCAATGACGGGCTGATGGTCTTCGATGAGAGCGATCGTGCCGTGCTTTAACTCGCCTGCCGGATAGGATTCCGCGTGGATATAGGAGATCTCCTTCATCTTAAGCGCTCCTTCGAGCGCGGCTGCCGCGTCGGTGTTGCGGCCGATAAAAAAGATCGATCGGGTATGCGCATAGCGCTTTGCAAGCTTCGGGATCCGCGAACTCAGATCAATGGATTCCTGAAGGCGTTTGGGCAGATTCTTAAGGGTAGTAAGAAGATGCTCGTATTCGCCGTCCTCGATGCGCCCGGTCTTTCTGGCCGCGTACAGCGCAAAAAGGTAGAGTACGGAAAGCTGGGTAGTGTAGCCTTTGGTAGTCGCTACGGCGATCTCCGGACCCGCCCAGGTATATATGGTGCGGTCTGCGAGTTTGGCGACGGTGCTTCCGACCACATTTACGATGGCCAGTGTCTTTGCGCCGCGGCTGCGGCATTCCTTCATGGCCGCGATCGTATCGGCGGTCTCACCGGACTGAGAGATGACGATGAGCAAGGTGTGTTCATCTATGATCGGATCGCTGTAACGCAGCTCGCTTGCCAGCTCGACGCTGACAGGCACTCTGAAGAGCTTTTCTATGGCAAAGCGTCCTGCGCAGCCGGCGTAGTAAGCCGATCCGCAGGCAGTGATCAGGATCTTGTTGATATCCAGCAGCTCCGCTGCGGAAAAATCCTGTCCGTCAAGCACGATCTCATCGTCTTTGATCCTCGGAGCGAGCGTGGCTTTTACGGCGCCCGGCTGCTCCATTATCTCCTTGAGCATAAAGTGCGGATAGCCGCCTTTTTCGGCTGCCTGGATATCCCAGGTGATACGGTCGACTTCTTTCTTTACGGGACTGCCGGTGACGTCGTATACGGTGACTCGATCGGGCGTGATCTCTGCAAATTCGCCGTCTTCCATATAAATCGCGTTTCTGGTATAGGAGACGAGCGCGGTCACGTCCGAAGCAAAGAAGTTCTCGCCAATGCCCAGACCTATGATCAGCGGTGATGATTCTCTGGCCGCAAAGAGTCTCTCGGGTTCGTCGGTGCAGGCTACGCCGAGCGCGTATGAGCCCTGAAGTCTGCCGCATGTCCTGATCACGGCTCTCTTCAGATCTCCGTTATAGTACATCTCGATCAGATGGACTACCACCTCCGTATCGGTCTCGCTCTCAAAATGATATCCTTTTTCGATGAGCTCTTCACGCAGGAGGGCGTAGTTCTCGATGATCCCGTTGTGAACTATGGCAAAACGCCCGTCGTTGCTCAGATGGGGGTGGGCGTTGTAATCGGTGGGCATCCCGTGAGTGGCCCAGCGTGTATGCCCGATCCCGGCGCGGCCCGGCGCGGCTCTGCCGCCGTCAGTCTTTTCATAGAGATTATCGATGCGTCCGGTGACTTTGGAGAGGGTGATCTCGCCGTTGTTAATTACTGCTATCCCCGCTGAGTCATATCCGCGGTATTCCAGCTTCTTAAGGCCTTCCAGCAGGATCGGGCCTGCCTGGGCGCTTCCGGTATAGCCGACTATTCCACACATTTTGCACCTCCTATACTCCGAAAAGCAGATCGCCGTAGGTGGGGAAAGGCCACCATTTCTTCGCGGTAAGGGTCTCTGCCTGATCACAGGCCACACGCAGCTCGCACATGGCCGGAAGGATCAGGTCTCTGATGCGCGAGGATGCTTCAAATACATCCTCCGATACCGCAGCGGAGAGCAGGGCCTCTTCCAGTGCCGCAAGCCGGATCCCGATCTCGTCTGTCAGATCCGAAAGTCTGCTGACTGTATCGGTCTCATACCGGCAGGCAAGGCCGGGTATGAGAGCCCTCTTTTTTGCGGCAGTCTCAGCGAGCTCGCTGCAGAAACCCGAGACAGCGGGGATGATCTGAGTCGCGGCCATGTCAACCATGGTATTTGCCTCTATGGTGATTGTCTTGCAGTAGTTCTCCAGATTGGCTTCGCAGCGCGCGCGCAGTTCCTCGGGAGTGTAGACTGACTCGGATGTCAGCATATCAGCATTTTTGGGATCGAGCAGGTGCGGCATCGCATCGGCGGTCGTGCGCAGATTCGACAGCCCGCGCTTTTCCGTGGCCTCATGTATCCAGGCGTCGTCATATCCGTTTCCGTTGAAAATAATGCGTTTGTGAGCCTTGATGGTCTCGCGTATCATGCCGTGCAGTTCGTCCTCAAAATCATCGGCTGCCTCAAGCCTGTCGGCGAAACCACGCAGGGTGTGCGCTACCGCGGAATTCAGCATGATATTGGTGCAGGCGATGCTGTCGGAGGAGCCGACCATACGGAATTCGAACTTGTTGCCGGTATAGGCAAAGGGGGAGGTCCTGTTCCTGTCCGTAGTGTCGCGGTTGAACTTCGGCAGCACGTCCACCCCAAGCTTCATCTGGGTCTTCTCGGCTCCCAGATATGGTGTGTCGCTCTCGATGGCGTCCAGCACGGCAGTCAGCTCGTCGCCGAGGAAGATGGATACGACCGCGGGCGGCGCTTCATTCGCACCCAGACGGTGATCGTTGCCCGCGGTAGCCACGGCCAGGCGCAGCAGATCCTGATAGTCGTCTACGGCTTTTATCACTGAGCAGAGGAAGACGAGGAACTGTGCGTTCTCATAGGGAGTGTCGCCCGGCGCAAGGAGGTTCTGGCCCTCGTCGGTGGCCAGCGACCAGTTGTTGTGCTTGCCGCTGCCGTTCACGCCTGCAAAGGGCTTCTCGTGGAGCAGGCAGACCAGTCCGTGACGAGCCGCGATCTTTTGCATGACCTCCATGGTCAGCTGGTTATCGTCAGTGGTGATATTTGCCGTGGCGTATATGGAGGCCAGCTCATGCTGGGAGGGAGCCACCTCGTTGTGCTCGGTCTTTGCGAGGATACCGAGCTTCCAGAGCTCACCGTCGAGATCCCTCATAAACTCTGCTACCTTGGGCTTTATTACGCCGAAGTAGTGGTCGTCGAGTTCCTGGCCCTTTGGCGGCCTTGCGCCAAAGAGCGTCCTGCCGGTAAAGCGCAGATCCTCGCGCTTTACGTAGTCTTCTCTGGATATCAGGAAGTATTCCTGCTCTGCGCCGACGTTCGGACGCACGCGCTTTACAGCGGTATTGCCGAAAAGCCTCAGGATACGCACGGCCTGTTCGCTGAGCGCTTCCATGGATCGCAGCAGAGGGGTCTTCTTGTCCAGAGCGTGGCCGCCGTACGAGCAGAATGCCGTGGGGATGCAGAGCGTGCGGTCCTTGATAAAAGCATAGGAAGTGGGATCCCAGGCCGTATACCCCCGAGCCTCGAAGGTGGCACGCAGTCCTCCGTTAGGGAATGAGGAAGCGTCAGGCTCGCCCTTTATAAGCTCTTTGCCTGAGAATTCCATGATCACACCGCCGTCGGGGGAGGGAGAGATGAAGCTCTCGTGTTTTTCGGCGGTGATGCCCGTGAGCGGCTGGAACCAGTGTGTAAAATGTGTAGCGCCTTTTTCCACGGCCCAGTCCTTCATAGCGCCCGCGACGGCATTCGCGACGCTGATGTCCAGTTCTTTGCCTTCGTCGATAGTCTCGCGCATCGAGGCGTATACGTCAGCCGGAAGGACCGATCTCATGACGCGATCGTCAAATACAAGACTTCCGAAGTATTCAGGTATGTTTGCCATATGACCTCCTTTTCACAGCCGGATGGCTTCATCTGCATACAAAAAGGGGGTCTTCGGGAACTTTTCCCGAAGACCCCTTTGCCTTCATGGGCATTTTTATACACCCTGAAAGTTCCGGTGTCAAGCTTTTTTTTCGGACGTATTGAGGATGATAAAATCATTGATAAAAACGGTGTTTTATAGTATAAATTGCTCATATTTGTTTTGTTCACCGATATGTGGGAGAGGCAATGATATGAGATATTCACAGGAAGAAGTAATGCAGTTCGTAAGTGAGGAAGAAGTGGAATTCATCCGTCTCGCATTCTGTGATGTGTTCGGAAGACAAAAGAATATTTCCATAGTCCCCGATGAACTGAAAAGGGCTTTTGAGTATGGCATCGCTTTTGATGCCTCCGCGATAACGGGTTTCGGTGACGAGAGCCGATGCGACCTGCTGCTCCATCCTGATCCCGACACGCTCACGCGGCTCCCGTGGCGGCCCGAATACGGCAAGGTGGTGAGAATGTTCACGACTATCACATACCCCGATGGGACGCCGTTTGAATGCGATACGAGGAGCCTGCTGAAAAAAGCCGTGAAGGATGCCGAGAATCGCGGATACAGCTTCGCCTTCGGCGCAGAGCAGGAATTCTATCTCTTTGAACTGGATGAGAAGGGGCGGCCTACTGATATCCCGCAGGATACCGCCGGCTATATGGACGTGGCTCCGGATGACAAGGGGGAGAACGTCCGCCGGGAGATATGCATGGCGCTCGAGCAGACGGGTATTCATCCCGAGTGCTCGCATCATGAGGAGGGTCCGGGCCAGAACGAGATTGATTTCCAGTATTCGGACGCACTTACCGCCGCGGACAATGCTCAGACGTTCCAGACCATGGTAAGGTCCGTCGCCGTCAGGAACGGCCTTAGGGCAGATTTCTCCGCGAGACCGCTGGACGATGCTCCGGGAAACGGTTTCCATATCAACATGTCTGTAAAGCCGGATAACGGAGGTGCCGGGCTCCGGAGCCTCATCGCCGGAGTGCTGGACCGTGTCCTGGAGATGACGGTCTTTCTGAATCCCACCGAGAATTCCTACAAGCGCTTCGGGCGCAGCAAGGCTCCGGGATATGTCTCCTGGTCCGAAGAGAACCGTTCCCAGCTGATACGCGTGCCGGCGGCGGTGGGAGAGTACAGGCGTGCGGAGCTGCGCTCGCCTGATCCGACAGCCAATCCGTATCTGGCTTTTGCCCTGATAATCTACGCCGGGCTCGAGGGGCTGGAGCAGGGGAAGCAGCTCCCCGAGCCTGCAAATATAAACCTGTATACGGCCGACGGGGAGACGTTGGCAGGGTATGCAAAGCTGCCCGGAAGCCTTAAGGAAGCCTGTGATACTGCTGTGCGCAGCGATTTCATACGTGCGCACATCCCGCAGGCCATTCTGGATATTTATTGCAGCAGATAGTGTTTTGACCGGATTTGGCCTGACGGCGCCGGATAGGATCTCGGATGGAACTCAGACAGAGAATATACAGCGTGCTTTTGATCACAGCGGCGGGAAACATTGATTCCGCCCTTGGTACGCTGCTCTCTGATACGTTCTATGACCCGGTAAAAACGGTACGCAGCATATCCGCCGCCCGCAGGGCGTGCAATGAACGAAGTTTTGATATCGTGATAGTTAACTCACCGCTTCCGGATGATCCCGGGATCCGTTTTGCGGAGGAAATGAGCGGAGAACACAGCGCCGTGCTGCTGATCGTGCGTTCGGAGCTCTACGAGGGCATCTATGACAGGGTAGTAGACCATGGCGTCTTTGTGCTGAGCAGACCCACGTCGAGATCAGTGCTGGCGAGAGCTTTGTCATGGCTGGCCAGCGCAAGGGAGCGCCTGCGCCATACAGAGAAGAAGGAACTGTCCATAGAAGAAAAGATGGAAGAGATCCGCCTTGTAAACCGGGCAAAATGGCTGTTGATAAGCGAGATCAAGATGGATGAGCCCAAGGCCCACAGATATATAGAAAAGCAGGCAATGGACCGGTGCGTGAGCCGGTCGGAGATCGCTCGTGAGATCATCCGGACGTATACATGATGACGACACCGCACCTTTCGACGATACCGGTTGGGGTTGCGGACATTTTCCGCCGAAAAAGATCCCGGAATCATGTCAGTGCATGATCCCGGGATCTTTTTTGATGAGCGCAGGCTCCGTGCGGCAGTGCTCGTAGTCGAGCGTAAAGGGTATATCGATCTTCCTGACTATGATCTCGCCGGTGGAGAGCATCTGCGTCATTTCGATATGGAGAGCATCGCCTGTGCCCTCGGAAGCACCGGCGGGCCTGCGGATGATTATATCGGTGTTCAAGGTCTCCACAGGTTCATCGGAACCGGAAAAATACGTCGAGTAGGTGCTCTGTCTTATATCATAGGCAGAGCGGTCCAGAGGGACGCCGTTAAAAGAGGCTGACAGGCTCAGGATACCCTGACCGGTCACTTTTTCGGGCTCGTCGATCACTATGTCGATCTCCGGAACGTCCAGTGTTACTACGGAACCGATAGCGACGGTTCCGGCGTATTCGCCCGCGTAGATATCGCTCTCGGGCGCGTACTTCGCGTAGAAGCCTGCTTCGGAGGTGGTATTTGCCACGTAGGTCACCTGATCACTGTAGCCGTTATAGTCGATGACCACGTGGAATTCGGCCTCCATGGGGAAGCTCACACCGGGCTGGCTGTAATAGTCCTGATGATTCTCATAGAAGATATCCGTAGAGAGCATCTCGGGAGAGAAGGCCTCCAGATCGTCGAGCGCATCCGCTGTGATGTCCATGCTCCACTCAAGGGTGTTGAAGTGAGGATCCCACATCTCCAGGGTGACCTTGTCGGCGGTCTGCATATCGGAAAAGCTCATCAGGGCGTACATCTCGGACCAGACCGCGTAAGCGGTGATATCGCAGACGGGCTCGACGGGATCGACGTCCTGACCGATATATCCAGGGATCTCCTGAGGCTCTGTCTCGATGTCGAAGCGCAGACCGGTCTTTTCGTCCATCAGGAAGAGCGAGACCGTATACGTCCGGGCCTGATCGCTTACGCCAAATATCTCACAGGGACCGCTGTAGTCAAAGTTCCAGGTCCTGCCGTCGCGGCTGATATCGGGATCCACGGAATTCCAGACGGTGACTTTCTCGCCGTTCTCATCCACCTCTTCCTCGTATGTCGACCAGACGGGAGGTCCTCCGCAGGGCTCTCCGGCTGCGTCAAAGCAGTTGATCCAGAAACCGATGGGCGTCAGTTCGTATTCATTCTTATCGTCGTGGGCCTGAGTAAAGTAAGCATGGTAGTCCATGGATGCCTCGCTGGCGGACTGAACCGTGACGGACACCGTGGCTCCGGTATCGGGAGCGGGCGGCTTGGGTACGACGTTCTTGACTGCGACTATCTCTTTTTCCACACCGTTGACTGTGAAAGTTCCGGTGAGTACGAGGAGCTTGTCACCGGTGAGCTGTGCTATATCCATCTCAAAGTCCACTATGCTCCGGGAGCCTTCCCAGACGTCGGGATTCTGTTCCGGATAGGCTTTGCCGCCGGAGGTGTCGACGGCCATAGCATCGATGGAGACGGGAGAGGCCCACCCGAAGGTGTCCATGTCGATCTCCATATTTTCGCCGGGGTATACGACGTAGCTGTAGAGCAGTTTGCCGCCGTCCTGCATCGCATACCAGATGTGGATGCCGGGATCGCCGGGGTCTCCGGGTTTGTCCGCGTAGCCCTCGACCGCAGGCGTCTCGGGCGTGGAGGTCGCTGCCTTTGTAAACAGTCCCAGCGGCCTGAAAGCGACGAACATGATGGCCGCCGCGGCGGCATAGTACATGAATTTGCGGAGTATATGACGTTTTTCCCTGCCCTCGTCCGGTTCAAAGCTGCCCGGCTGCGTGATCTCCGGAGCAGGCGGAGCCGTTTCGGGAGCCGGGGATGGCGTCTCGGGAGCATATCCTTCCGCCGTCGGCATACCCTCCTCTACAGGCGGCGCGTCGAGCTCCCGAAGAACGGGATATTCTTCGGGCAAGCCTCCAAACTCGCTGTTGTTAAAGGGATTTGTCATGGTGATGCCTCCGGACGGTTACTTCTGATGTACGTCCACCTGAGGGAAGGGTACCTCTACGCCGGCCTTGCGCAGGCAGATCCACAGCTCGCGGTTCAGCGCGCGTGCGCCGGAGTAGATATTCTTGTCGTCGACTTCGGCTACGAATTTAAGCACTACGCTCGAATCCGCCAGCTGATCCACGCCCAGATATACGGGCTCGGAGAGGAATATGTCGGAATGGCGCTGGAAGATGCCCTGCATGATGCCGGGAAGCTTGGTCTCGAGATCCTCGAGATCGGTCTCGTAGGGGATCCCTATGGTGCTGACGGCGCGCGAGGAATGATCCGAGCGGTTAAGGATGCTGGTCATGGCGGAGTTGTTGACGATCTTGACGTTGCCGCCGGCATCCTCCAGGCACGTGGTGCGTACGCCGATGCTGGTGACCTTGCCGCGGAATCCGCCGACTTCGACGAAGTCTCCTACATTATACTGATTCTCGAATATCATAAAGATACCGGTGACCATATCAGCGATGAGGCTCTCGGCTCCGAAACCAATGATCAGTGCGACGATCCCCATGCCGGCTACGACCGTGCCTACGTCCGCGCCGAGGATAGTAAGTCCCCAGCAGATGATCACGATGGCGGCCACGTATTTGAGCACGTTGCCGACGATGCTGATAATGGTGCGCGCGCGGTGCTTCTCGGGCTTGATGAGGCTGAGGATCAGAAGGATCAGATTCTCGGCGGCCAGCACTATGGCGGCCATTATGATGACTCTCAGTACGGAATTGAGATTGATCGTGATTCCGGAGAATGCTCCGTCGATCGTCTCAAAGACTCCGGTCCCGAGTCCGATGCCTACAAATGCCGCACACAATACCAGACAAATGACCAGCTTGACTGCGGACTTCGCACTGCTGAATTTTTTCATGGTAACCTCCATTTTACTGTTCCGGTCTGGGCCGGAAAGAGTGATCCGCCGGCGTGAGGGACGATCCCTGTGCACGCCGGACATATTTATACAAATAATATATTAACATAAGGTCGTGTGAAAAGAAATACGGAGTGAAATTTGTCAATGACAAAAAAGGGCAGACGCAGGTGCGTCTGCCGGGGATCACAGAACAGTACGGATTCTTTCCGCGCCGCTCACGCGGCAGCAAGAGCTCTTTGATTATGAAAAACTGTATTCTATATATTTGCCGAAGATCTCTCCGGCGCGCAGCACTGGCGATTCGAACTCGGGCCTGTTGGGACTGTCGGGGCAGAATTCGGGCTCGAGAGCAGCGCCGGGGAAACCGTCAAAACCGTTTACCGGGCCGGTGTACATCTGCACAGCCTCAAAGTCGGTGGAAAGCTCCATGGTCACGGCTCCGTCGGAGAGTACCAGGGCAGGCTCGCCGCTCCTGAGTATGAAGCAGTGATCGTAGAAATCTCTGATCTGTCTGCTTTGACGGAAGTCGAAGCCGGTCCCTGCCACGTCCTTCTGCTCGCCGGTGGGTATCAGCTCATCATCCACGGGCAGATATCTGTCCGAATTGATCGTGAGCGAAAGGCCGCGCGCGCAGGTGCTGCCGAGTTTCCAGTATGTATGCGTGGTCGGTGCGAAGATCGTGTCCGCTTCGGCCTTTCCGGAGAAGTCCATCCTGAAGGCGCTGCCTTCCACGCTGTAGGTGACGGATGCGGTCATGGCGCCGGGGAAGCCGTTGTCGCCGTCGGCAGAGTGCAGGGTGAAGCACACCGAGCTCTCATCCACTACGGCTGCTTCCCATCTGCGTCTGTCAAAGGCCTGCGGCCCGCCGTGGAGCTGGTTGCCGTTTTCATTCGGAGTGACGTGATATTCGCTGCCGTTCAGGGTGAAGGCCGATCCGGCGATGCGGTTCGCATAGCGCCCGATGACAGCCCCGACGTATGAATTGTGTGAAAGATATCCTTCCGCGTCGGCATAGCCGAGTACCAGGTTGTCGCTGCCGCGAAAGCTTACGCGGGTAAGTGTGGCGCCGAGCGTCGTGACGGAGATCTCCAGCTCGTCAGAGGATATGGTATAGAGCTCATATCCGGAATATTCTGTTTTTTTGATCATGTTTTTTCTCCTTATCTCTTCGTATGGCGGAGCTTTCCGCCCGGCCATACCGCAATAATATCAGAAACAGCGGACATCTTCAATCGGGCCTGCCAAGAGCCAAAGAAAATGAAACGCCCTATTTGTTCTCCTCGCAGAAGATCGTCAGATCGCCGGCCCTTACGGCGGCGATGAAATCCTCCACCGAATCAAGCGGCCGGCTGCAGTCGACGCCTGCCAGACGCGCGATCTGGCTCGCATGGTGATTGTCGGATCCGGCCAGGCGCAGCAGCCCGTACTCGCGGGCGTAGATCCCGGCCATATTGTTCTGGAAGTCGGGCCTGTTCGCGTTTATCACCTCGACGCCGTCCACCTGACGTGGAAAGAGCCTGATATGATCGATATAGCCTTCTTCGCGGAAGGGGTGTGCCTGTATGACGAGCGCTCCCTCGCTGCGCAGCATGGCGAGTTCTTCGCTTTTTTTCATGCTCTCGATCTCGGGATGGGAGAGATACCAGTCTTCATCCGGACCGTAGACGAGAAAATCTGTCCCCAGATAGCTCATCTCCACGCCCGGAAAGACCTTCAGTCCCTCTCTCTCGCCGATGAGAGCGGCCTTATGATAATCCGAAAAGTAAAAGCGGATCCTTTCTTCGTACGGTATGTTATGGTCTATATTAATATTGCCGTCGATAAAATGGTTCGTAACGAAGATCCCGTCGTAACCCTTTGACTTGTAGAAGAGAACGTTCTCCTCCGCAGTGGCTCCGGCGCATCTGCTGACCGGCGAGGTGTGCAGATGTGTCTCGTAACGGTACTTTTTGGTACTCATGTAAAGCAATGACCTCCTATGATATATAAGCTGCCGCAGCCATACTGTAATCGTAGATCGCCTGCACCAGGGCTGAAAGCGGGCCTGTCTGTGACTGTTTTCTGTACAGATAAGCATATACGCTGTATTCCACCTCGTGGATGAGCTGTCCGCCGTGCATGAGAGAAACGGTGTATACGGTGCCGTAGTCCTGTGGCAGAAGCTTTTCGAGGGTGATGACGTATGTGCCGTCAGTGCGCTTTGGGGCGTCGGAGAGGGCGATGCTCTCGCCGGTGCGGCCTGCGGGCGTGACTGTGACAGTCATGCCGGATACGTCAGCCGCACTGAATGCGAACATCAGGCTGATGCGGTCGGTGATCCGCAGCGTGGCGGACCTGATGCGGCCTGAGGCGTCAGTGTGATCGAAGGAGGAAACAAGTTCTCTCCGGGGGATCTGCGCGGTAGAAGCATTCGTGCTGACAAAGGCCGGCGCGTCTGCGGGAGTATCTGTATTATATCCGGAGTAAAGCTGGCAGGCGGCGCCGTACCGGAGCATATTGGCCATGAGTGTGAGGAGTTCCGTATCGTCGGGATTGGCGGCGGCCACGAGCGCGCAGTAAGAGGAGACGCTGATGCCGTCGAAATGTCTGAGGTCGGTCTTCCCGCCGTCTTTGACGCCCCTGAAGGTGCCCTTTAACTCGTCAGCCATGTATTTGGCATAGATCTCGCTGTAGTCAAAACGCCAGGAAGCGCCGTCATCCGAGGGGACGCCTGTGATAGTGACCGACTCGCCGTCACCGACGGTGACATCCAGAGCGATGCGCTCATACTGGCTGTATGCCGTCAGATCCGCTGCCTCGGGCGAGAGTTCAAAGCTCACCTCTACGACGTCGCTGACTGCTGCCTGCATAGTGACAAAAGGCGCGACGCTCTTTTTGCCGCAGAGACCGCACAGTCCGTCGCTGCCGTAGGCATGGACGTTGTGGATAAGGTCGCATTCCATTCTCTGTCCCTGGACATCGATCTGCTGAGAACCGACCAGTTCACCGTCCAGATATGTTTCGACGCTGTATGTACCGGAGGGAAGATTATATGCGATATAGCTGGCTCCGATCCCGGAGATCTGTCCGGACCAGACTGCGGCGTTGTCGGAACCTATGATGGAGACGGTGAAGACGTCGGAACTGTCATAGGGATAGTTGATATTGCCGTGAAGCTCGGTGGCTTTATTAGTGGTGAACGAATAGATCAGTTCTCTGCCGGAGATGGAGTATCCTATCCTGCCGCCGACGTAGGAGCCGATCCTGGTGAGGGCATCCCCAAGCAGCTCTCCGATGCGGGATATCACTGAGTTTACATTTTCCGCGTCGGGGTTTTCGAAAAAGATCCTGCACGCATCGTCCGTAGGCTTCGTAAGGATCCGGATCACATCGTCGCATGTGATGGCGGATGCGCCGCCGTCGGTGACATAATACGATCCCGACATAGCAGGGTACCCGGCAGCAGTCGAACTGCATTTGGGCAGATAATCATAGTAGACGGCCATGTCGGGGTCCTCGATGCAGTATCCGCTTTCGCTGTCATAGAGCATGTATATCAGATGGTCACGGTCCATGGTCAGATCATCCACGTTGAAATACGAGTAGCATACCGAACTCACATCCGAGAGATCGAGGCTCCCTGACTCGCTGATGGGGTCGTCCTTGGTCAGGTCGGTCTGATAGTATTCGCCGTCGATGCGGACGTAGGTCCATGCGTGATTCTCGGTAACAGAATCTCCGTTATCTGTCAGGCCGGTGACGGCAAAAGCACGTATGCCGGCGCGCTGCAGCAGACAGAGGAAAGCCTTGGTATATCCGGCACAGACAGACCGGCCGCCTACGAGGGCGCTGTATGCGCTCTGATCGTACTGTGCATTCAGGTCGTAGATGATCGAGGTGGCGAGCGCATCGTGGATGTATTTTTCTTTGTCAAATTCGCTCATGGAAGGCCTAAGACCCGCAAGGATCCTGCCGGCGGCATCTTCAAAGGCGGCCTTTGCATTATCGAGTCCGCCGTCGATGTCATGATATCCGGGGCTCACGGAGATGACTATACCCTGGCTGCTGTAGCTGTAGCCGTAGCTGCCGTCGAGCCAGAAAAACTCCGGATGGTCGTTGTATACGGCGTTAAATACGAGACGCGTCTCGGATTCGCTGAGACCGCAGGAGCGGATGTCAGCCTGGGACTGTGCCGCGGCCATGCAGTCGGCGAGTATGTCATAGGCTGATACAAGCGAACTCCCGTTCTCCATGCTTCCAAGGCACTCTCTGTAAAAATAGTAGGTATCGGCCGCTTCGGCGCCCGACGGAGAGAAGATGGCCAGCCCGGCAGCGATCAGCAGTGCAGGTATCGCAGAGAAGAGTTTTAAAATGTGTTTTTTCATAACGACCTCCAGTCATGAAAACGGATATCCGCAGACTGAATACTGCCGCTGTAAAAACGGATATCCGGAGACTAATTACTGTGCATTATATACACAGTATACCCCGAAAGAATTATTACGGCAAATCCTATTTGGAGCGGCGGAGTATGCGCTCCTCTACTCGATAATCTCCAGGAAACGGCGCACGGCTATGGAAGCGCTCTTCCTGGAGCGGACGATAAGCCCGGTGGAGATATATGCAGGGACGTCGAGCGGGAGCGCAATGAGGCCGTCTGGCAGGTCGGCGGCTGATCCTTCGGGCAGGATGGCGTTTCCAATGCCGTCCGCAGCCAGTGCGGCGACTACTTTCGGATCATCGCTTACCGCACGGATATCCGGCGCTACGCTGCATCTGCGCAGCAGTGCGGCGACGTCGTCCTGCCCCTCGCTTTCAAAGAGCACGAAGGGCTCGCCGTTCAGGTCTGCTATGGAATATGCCCCGTCCACAGCCGCTGTACCGTCTCCGGATCTTCCTGTTCCAACACCGGCTGAAATGACCGCGACGAGGCTTTCCTGGAGCAGAAAGCGGCCTTCGAGACCCGACTGCGCAGGGAATCTCGAAAGCCCCAGGTCCAGGCGCCCGGTGCGGACCATGTCTTCGATCTGAGTATATGAGCCGTGCCGGATCTCGTAGTCGATTCCCGGGCATTCCGCCGCAAACCGCCCTATGATCTCCGATATGCGTTCTGCCGAGAGGGCGCTGTGGATCCCGATACGCAGGAGCCCGCCTTCGAGTCCTGCCAGCCCGTCGATGGCGTGGCGCATCTTTTCATATTCGAGGATGAGGCTGCGGGCGTATGGCAGGAGCTTCATTCCGTCTGAAGTCAGACGCACACCCGATCTGCCGCGCTCGAGCAGATGTACCTTCCATTCGCTTTCAAGGTCCGCTATCATGCGGCTGATGCCGGACTGAGAGTAGGAGAGGGCCTTCGCCGCGAGCGAAAAGCTGCCCGTCTCCACCGTCGTCACAAACGCCTGATACTTCTGAATGCTTGTGTCCATTTCCGCTCCTTAATTAATGCGTGCCGCGTGCATTGTTCCATGCGCCGGCGGCCTGCCCGCTGATCCGCACCATGCAACTTCGTCTGCAGGCCGAATCATATATCTGAAAATGTAATATATTAAATGAGAAATATTCGCTTTTTTCATTTTATACATTATGATACTATAATCGCATATTTTTTCAAGCTTTTTCGGAGCGCTTCGCCTATCGCACCGAACAGCGCGGTTTTTCGGAGGAATGATGGCCCTTTATCATAACAGGATAGTAGTAAAGATCGGTACTTCGACCATTATGAATGAGACCGGGCGCACGGATCTGCGTAATGTGGAGCGCCTCGTCAGGGTCCTGGCGGACGTGTCGGGCATGGGGTACGAGGTGATCATCGTTTCATCCGGTGCTATCGCAGTCGGCGCGAACAAGCTGATGCTGCCGTCCAGACCTGACGATCTGAGTGTGAAGCTGGCTGCCGCGGCCGTAGGACAGTGCTCTCTGCTTCATCTCTACGATAAGATCTTTGAGGAGTATGACAAGGTCGTAGCACAGGTGCTGATGAGCGCAGAGGACGCGGGCGATCCCGAGAGCCGGACGAACCTCACGACCACCTTTGACACGCTGCTTCAGCTCGGGGTCATCCCGATAGTGAACGAGAACGATTCGGTGCGGAGCACGGAGATCGAGTCGAAGGAACAGGTATTCGGAGACAATGACATGCTCTCGGCGGTGGTGGCGGATCTGACCAGAGCTTCGAGACTCGTCATTCTGTCTGACACGGACGGGACCGAGGTGAAGGGCTCCCGCAGAGGAGCAGCGGGACTGGCCACGAAGCAGGCCGCAGCCAGGAAGGCGGCGGAGCAGGGGATAGGGACTTATATTATAAAAGGTAAGGGTCCGGAGAGGATCTATGATGTGATAGAAGGCAAGGCAGATCGGCTTCAGATCGGCTGAGACAGAAGGATATACCGGATGCGGGGCCTTAGCGCCGGGAAGATCCGGGAAGTTACATAAACTTACCATCAGGGGAGGAAGTATCATGAACACTTGGGAGGTTGTTGTTTTTGTAGTATATCTGGCGGCAATGCTGGGTATTGGCATCTTTTTCTTTGTGAAACAGAAAAACGGCGGTGAAAAGCAGTATTTCCTGGGCGGCCGCAAGATGGGCCCCTGGGTGAGCGCGCTTTCCGCGGGTGCTTCCGATATGAGCGCATGGGTGCTCATGGGTCTGCCTACATCTATATATGCTTTGGGCATGGGTCAAATCTGGGTACCCGTAGGTCTGGCGATCGGATACGCGCTGAGCTGGATCATAGAAGCGCCGAGGCTGCGCCGTTTTTCCATTGTGGCGAACGATTCCATCACCATCCCTCAGTACCTGACGAACAGGTTCCTGTCGAAGTCAAAGGTTCTGCAGATCATCTGTGCGGTCGTTTTCCTCTTTGCGTATACGATTTATTCCGCCTCAAGCATTAAGGCCTGCGGTACGCTTTTCAATACGGTACTTGGCGTAGAGGTAAAGCTGGCGATGCTCATCGCTGCGGTCATCCTGGTCAGCTACACGTTCCTGGGCGGGTTCTCTGCAGTGTCATGGACGGATTTCTTCCAGGGACTGCTGGTGCTCGGAGCCATGTTCATAGCGCCGATTTTCGCTGCGACCACGCTGGATTCCTCATCCGCTGCGGCTGTAGAGGGTGGTTTCCTTAATCCCATGACCGGTTGGCAGGATATCGCATCAGGTCTTGGATGGGGCCTCGGATATTTCGGAATGCCGCATATAATTATCAGATTTATGGCGCTTCGTTCACAGAAGGATCTTAAGAAATCCGCTGCCATCGGCATCACCTGGACCGTGCTTATCGTATTTTTTGCGGCGCTTATCGGAATAGTCGGCAAGATGTATCTGGACGCCTCGGCCAGCGCCGAGATCATCAGCGGCGAGCTGGTATTCATCCAGATGGTCAGAAAGATATTCAAGAGCCTGCCTCTCGTATCAGGCATTCTGCTCTCGGCTATTCTTGCTGCGTCAATGAGCACCGCCGACAGTCAGCTGCTGGCCGCTTCGTCAGCCTTCTCGAGCGACGTCTACAAGCCCGTCTTCAGAAAGGGCAAAGCCTCCGACAGGGAGATGAACTGGGTCGGGCGTATCGTGGTTCTTGTGATCGCGGTTATCGCGTTCTTCGTAGCTTCTTCGGAAGGCAGCGCCAGCATCATGGGCCTTGTGTCCAATGCATGGGGAGTCTTTGGAGCAGCTTTCGGTCCTGTGATCCTGCTCAGCCTCTTCTGGAAGCGCTTTAACTTCGCGGGCGCTATCGCCGGCATCGTATGCGATGCAGCCGTGGATATCTGCTGGCTGGCATTCTGCTCCGGTACCGGACTCTATGAGATCATCCCCGGCTTTGCCGCGGGCATTCTCGGTGCGGTCATCGTCTCGCTCGTTACCTCGAAGCCTTCGCAGGAGGTGGAAGAGCTTTTTGACAAGGCAGTGGAGTATACCGAGGAATAAACCCGGTGATCCGGGCGGACCAAATAGCTTTTTTCCGCGTAATCTGAGTCATAAAATAGAAAAGCAGTATAACTTTTGCTTTTTTCAGGGAAGTTATACTGTTTTTTTATTGCGGCAGTGTGCAGAGGAGTATTTGTAAACTTTTTGATAACATTTTGCAGACTTTTGAGTTGACATTGAATTGCCCCGATGATAGGATATCAAATAGTTTATATACCTTACTTTTTAAGGAGGAAATCAGATATGAAGTGTAAAGTGGCTGTGCTCGGCGGTGGCAACGGAGCGCATACTATGGCGGCTGACCTCGCCCTCAGAGGATACAGTGTAAACATGTATGAGGACGAGAGGTTTATCGACAGGCTTTCCGTACTTAAGGAAACTCTGACGATCCGTTCGACCGGCGTCGTCTCGGGTACCGCTAAGATCGATATGCTTACTTCTGACATCGCGAAGGCCATCGACGGAGCGAAGTACGTGGCTGTAGTCACCCCTTCTACCGCACACATCCAGGTCGCGGAGAAGCTTAAGGGCGTCATCAAAAAGGATCAGATCATCCTGATCTACCCCGGCGGATTCGGTGCTCTCGAGTTCAAGAAGGTCCTCGGCGACGACTGCCCCGTGATCCTTCAGACTAACAATCTGCCTTATGATACCCGCCTTAACGGACCCGCGTCCGTAGTCTGCACCGGCAAGAGCCCCGTCAGCGTCGCCATATTCCCCGCGAACGCGGACAGAGGCTTCCTTAGTGATATTGCGGACATCAGCCCTTACGACAGAGTATATACCGACGTATTGGAGTGCGACCTCTCTCTGGTCAACCCCAGCGTTCACAGCGGTCCCTGCCTGCTGAACTTCGGCGCCATCGAGCAGCAGGATCTCAGAGGCAAGTTCTGCATGTATGAGCACTTCACATTCGGAGCGGCCAGAGTCGATCTGGCCATCGACAAAGAGCGCAAGGCCGTCGGCGCCGCCTTCGGATACGAGATCCGCGCACTGGAAGACTTCGTGGAGCCCAGAGGTGAGCTGACCTGGCAGGATATATATATGAAGATGCACGGAGAGCCTTCACTGACTCCTATCATCGGACCCGACAGCATCTGGAACAGATACCTCACCGAGGACTGCCCTAACGGCCTCGTTCCGTGGAGCGAGCTCGGCAGACTCTGCGGTGTGCCCACTCCCGTTATGGACGGCGTCATCAGTGTGTACACCGTGGCGCACGAGCGCGACTGGCGCGCACTCGGCATAAAGGCCGAGCAGATGGGTCTTGCCGGAATGACCGTTGAGGAGATCAAGGAGTATCTGCAGACCGGTAAAAAGAAAGCTTGACTTTTGAGCCTTTAGCATTTACGATTACGCTGTAACTGCTTGAATGTTGGCAAAACATACAAAATTATCAAAATATAATCACGAGGTAAAAGAAATGAAGACAAAATTATTCAGCCCAGGTCCCGTTCTCGTATCAGACGAGGTCCGCAATTCTCTGCTTCACTATGACATCTGCCACAGGAGTCCCGAATTCGAAGAGATGTTCGCAGAGCTGCAGCAGAACATCCTCAAGCTCTTTGAAGCAGATGATTCCTACTATGCGGTAGTAGTATCCGGTTCCGGCACCTCTGCCAATGAGACCTGTCTGTCCTCCATTTTTGCTGACGGCGACGAGGCCCTTCTTATCAATAACGGAGAGTTCGGCGGACGCCTGAAGGAGATCCTTGAGAAGCACGGTGTGCCTTTTACTGAGATAGCTCCCGGCTGGGCAAACGACCCTGACCTCGGCGAGGTAGAGGCTTCACTTAAGGCTAACGACAAGATCAAATACATCTGTATGGTCTTCCACGAGACCAGTACGGCTATGATCAACCCCGTCCATGAGGTCGGCGAGCTGGCTCACAAGTACGGCCGCCGCCTCTTCGTCGACTGTGTATCCGCAGCTGCCGGGCAGCACATCAGAGTTGTTGAGAACCATATCGATATCTGCACCTCCGTCGGCGGCAAGTGCGTAGGCGCCTATCCCGGCTCCGCTTATGTCTGCGCAAAGAAGGAACTGCTCGATGGGCTGACTCCGGAGATGGGCAAGACCGTTTACCTGAATCTTGCAAAGCACTATCAGATGGCAGTTGCAAAGCATCAGACTCCGAACACTCCAAACGTGAACCTGTTCTGGCCTCTGAACACCGCACTGAAGGCTATCTTTGCAGAGGGCCTCGATCAGTACATTGAGCGCCATGCAGCGATGACCGCCCGCTGCCGCGAGGCTGCAAGGGAGATGGGACTTAAAATGCTCCTTCCCGATGAGAAGATGTCCAATACCGTCACTTCCGTCTTCCTGCCTGAGGGCAAGAACGTGAATGACTTTATCGCAGCCATGGGTAAGGACGGCTATACCGTATACGCCGGCAAGGGTAAGTATCTCGAGATGAATATGTTCCAGTTTGCCACCATGGGTTATATCACCGATGAGGACGTAGACGGATTTATTGCAGCTCTCAGGAAAAACATTCAGTAAAGAACATTTTCGCGACTTAGCACGGCGGGCTTTTTGCCCGCCGTTTTTGTATGAAAAACAGCTGAGGGATATTTTTCGTTGATATTAGCCTGCCGGAGCTTTTTACGGTATGCGGACCCGCTCCGGAGCAGTATTCCTGTTCCTTCGCGCAGCGACGGAAAAGAGGTCCGGTATTCCGCACCTGCCGCGTCAGCGTTTAAATTCATGATAGATATATGTAAAAAGCATAAACAAAAAAGCGGAAGAGGGATTGACATAACAATAATCTAATGTTATATTTTCCGAGTAATACAATAATATTTGTGCATACGACACAAAAGGAGAACGGGATATGAAGAAAGTATGGAATTATCTTGAAGAGAATCTCGAAGAGATCCTTCTCGTGATCCTGCTTGCGGCCATGTCCATCATCATGATGATTCAGGTTATCCTTCGTCTGATGAGTGCCGGACTGACCTGGGCAGAGGAATTCTGTCGCTACTGCTTCGTGTACAGCGGTCTTCTGAGTGCGGGCTACTGTATCCGCAAGGGTGTCGGCATCAGGGTCGACGTTATCTTTAACTTCTTCCCCAAGCCTGTCCAGATAATCATCGATTACCTTGGCAAGCTTCTGACGACCGTCCTCTACGGCTATCTGGCATACAGCTCCATCTCTCTGATCCAGTCCACGACCAGCATCAGTACAGCGATGCAGCTTCCCATGCAGTTCGTATACGCGGCGCTGCCGATAGGCTTTGGCCTTGGCTGCATCCGCGGAGTACAGGATCTGGTAAAATTCACCATCAAGACCTTTGGGAAAAAACAGCCCGAGGAGGCTGCAGTAACAGGAGAGGAGGCTGAGGCATAATGTTAGGAGTAGTATTCGGCGGCTTTGTCGTCATGTTGTTCCTGGGTATTCCGATCGCCGTAGCCATGATGGGCACCACAATGGTCCCCACTCTCGTTGATCCCACCTTCCCCGGAAATGTAAACTTCCTGCTTCGTGCTATAGTATCGGGTCTGGATACCATCAGTATCCTTGCCATCCCGCTGTTCATGCTCTCCGGCGCCATAATGGCCCGCGGCGGAATCTCGCGCAAGCTCTTTGACGTATTTGCCGTATTCATCGGCAAACTCAAGGCCGGTATGCCCTGCGCAGTCGTAGTTACCTGTCTCTTCTACGGCGCGATCTCGGGTTCGGGCCCCGCTACCGTGGCAGCTGTCGGCGCCATGTGTATCCCCGTGCTTACCGAGCTTGGATATTCAAAAATGTTTGCGGCCGCCATCGTGGCTACTGCAGGCGGTCTCGGAGTTATCATCCCGCCTTCGATCCCCTTTATCATGTACGGTGTTACGACCGGTGAGTCGATCGGCGCAATGTTCACCGGCGGCATTCTTCCCGGCGTGGTCATCGCTCTGTGCCTGATGGTATACTGC
Organism: Lachnospiraceae bacterium; assembly: GCA_017445585.1. Taxonomy (GTDB): domain Bacteria; phylum Bacillota; class Clostridia; order Lachnospirales; family Lachnospiraceae; genus UBA3774. Next base: position 49,315 of record JAFSTX010000056.1, on the reverse strand, counting down.
ATCTTCTACTGCGTAAAGCACGGCGAGGACAAAGAGAAGATCAACTCGGCAGTAGACGCGCTCCACAAGCGCGGTATCTTCAGGGTCATCCTGGACGGATTCTGGGCTCTGCTGACTCCCGTCATCATCCTGGGCGGTATCTACTCCGGTTTCTTCACACCTACCGAAGCTGCCTGCGTATCCGTTTTCTATGCGATCATCATCAGCTGCTTCGTATACAAGTCCATGAAGCTTCGGGAGATCTTCGATCACCTGAAGGCCGCTGTAAAGAGCTATGCTCCCATCTGCCTTCTGATCGCTTTCGCCATCGCTTTCGGACGTGTGCTGACTCTGCTGAATGCTCCGGCGATCATTTCCGATCTGCTGACCACGACCTTCAGCAACAAGTACACCTTCCTGCTGGCGCTTAATATCGTGATGCTTATCATGGGTATGTTCATGGATACGGCCTCGGCCATCGCCATCCTCGGCCCGATCCTTCTGGCCACCGCCAAGGGCTTCGGCATGAGCGGCATCCACTTCGGCATCATCCTGGTCACGAACCTCGCAGTAGGCCTCGTCAGCCCGCCCGTCGGAATCAACCTTTTCGTCGCGGCTCCGCTGATCCAGACTACTCCCGCCAAGCTTGGCAAGCAGGTCATCATGCCCTGTCTGTTCTTCCTGGTCGCGCTGTTCCTGATCACGTACATTCCCTGGTTCTCCACGGTCCTGCTGTAAGGAACATACTGGGAAAGCAGGCGCTCTGCCGCTGAAAATGCCCGCGGGCGCCTGCCTGGAAAAAACGTCAATAACGGCCTGTGCCGTTAGAATATCAAATCAATTCTTTTAAAGAATGAGGAGGAAAAAATGAAGAAGATTTTAGCTATCGCTCTGTCTCTGATCATGGTCCTCGGCCTTGTCGCCTGCGGCGGCACCGACGAAGGCACCAAGGCTGCTGAAGGCACCACAGCTGCGGCTGAGAGCCAGTCTGCAGACGCTCAGGGCTCTGAGGCTGCTGACAACACTGATGGCGCTCCCGCCGTCACCAGCACCGACAAGGTCACCATGATCTGGTCGCACAACGCTGCCGAGACCACTGCAGGACATCAGGCTGCTCTGAAGTTCAAAGAGGCTATGGAGAAGTACTCCAACGGCAACATCACCGTTACCATCTATCCTAACGGCCAGATGGGTACCGTTCCGGAGAACGATCAGGCTCTCCGCGAGGGAACCATCCAGATCAGCTCCGGTACCACCGGCGGACTGGTTGATCCCAGCCTTTCCTACTTTGACTGCCCCAACCTCGTTGACAGCAACGAGCAGGCCAAGGCCATGATGGAGCACGACACCGATCTCTACAAGTACACCCAGGAGAAGTACGAGGCTCTCGGCCTTCGCATGCTCTCCATCGTTCCCGGCGGATTCCGCGAGACCAGCTCCAACAAGGAGATCCGTTCCTTTGAGGACCTTAAGGGCCTGAAGATCCGTACCCTTGAGAACCCCATCGCTCTCGAGTACTGGAAAGACTGGGGCTGCACCCCTACTCCCGTTGCTTTCCAGGATCTCTACCTTGCTCTTCAGCAGGGCATGGTCGAGGCTCAGGAGAACGCTTATGACACCATCGTTGCTTCCGCTCTGTACGAGCAGCAGAAGTACATCGTAAACACCCACCACGTCATCATGTGGGCCGGCATGTACATGAACGACGCTTTCTATAAGAGCCTTCCTGCCGACTATCAGGAGCTTCTGAACTGGGTTGTTCTGAATGTCTACGAGCCTTTCCTGTATGAGCAGAGCATCAAGGCCAACGAGGCCGCTCTTCAGACCATGAAGGACGCCGGACTGGAAGTCATCGACTTCACCGCCGAGGATTACCAGAAGATGCGTGAGGCTGCCAAGCCCGCTTACGATCTGATCGCTCAGACCGTCGGCGAGGAGGCCATGAACCTCATCTACGCTGCTCAGGAAGCTGCCAACAAGTAATTATCGGATTATCCGAAAACGATCAGGGCTGCCGCTTTAATGCGGCAGCCCTTTTTGCGTACGGTTTTTGTAAAGCCTGTTGCAGCCCTGCGTACAGCAGCCTACTTCAGTTTTATCTCGACGTGATTTTGTTTTGGCGCGGCGACATCATATGAGTAATCGAGACTTTCGGCCGCGCTGCCGATCAGCTTGAGCGAAAGGTCGTTGCCGCAATCGCACGGGTCAAACCGTCTCCCGGCGTAATCCGCACAGATCCTGACGGCCTGCTCGTCGGGTGCGTACTCGGCGCTCACGACTATATCCGGCTCGTCGTATTCGCGGAAGAGGATCTGCTGAACGAGCTCTTCGAAAACGAGCCGTATGCGGTTTTTCTCCCTTGGAGAAATATCGTTTTGCAGGCAGTAGAGATCGATCTGCGTTCCAGCGCCTATAAAGTCGAAATCCCTGCTGTCGATCACAAGCTCAAGCATCTTGAGCCTGCGTACAAAGCGCCTTGTCAGCTCTCTCCCGGGATGATCGAAGATCTGTCCGGGAGTACCGTCCTCGTATATCCCGCCCTGATCCATGTACATTACGCGGGATGAGATAGCCCTCGCAAAATTCATCTCATGCGTCACGATCATCATCGTTTTTCCGCTGTGCGAGAGGTCGCGTATGACAGCCTGCACCTCGCCCACCATCGTGGGATCCAGGGCGCTGGTCGGCTCGTCAAGCAGTATCACGTCCGGGTCCATTGCCAGCGTTCTCGCAATCGCGACGCGCTGCTTCTGGCCGCCGGAGAGCTGATCGGGATACTGGAGCTCGCGCCCCGCAAGCCCGACGCGGCGCAGCAGGGCGATTCCGGTATCGTACGCCTCCTGCTTTGTTTTTTTCAGAATATCCATCGGGGCGAGCATAAGATTCTCGATGACGGTCAGGTGCCCGAAAAGATTGAATGACTGAAATACCATCCCCATCCTGCGGCGCGCCCTGCTCAGATCGTACTTTGGCGCGGTGATGTCCTCGCCGTCAAGCAGGATCTGTCCCGAGGTAGGACGCTCCAGCATGTTGATACAGCGCAGCAGAGTCGATTTTCCGGTGCCGGAGGGTCCGATCACGGCGATCACCTCGCCGTCGTTTATGACGGTGCTGACGTCCTCCAGGGGTGTCGCGTTCTCGTATTTTTTCTGAAGATGACGGAGCTCTATCATTTTGTCTTCACCCCCTTCAGGATATCGTTCTTTGACCGGCGGCGCGGATCGATGCGTATTACGATACGGTTGACGATAAAATTGAGGATCGCCGCAAGGATAAAATAGATGACCGCGACGGCGATGAGCGGGAAAAACGCCTCGTACGTCCTGCTTCGGACGATATCGCCCATCCTCGTCAGATCCTGCACCGCCACGTATCCGACGATGGCGGTCGCTTTGATCAGCGAGACGATCTCGCCCCGATAAGCCGGCAGGAAGTGCGGGAGGGCCTGGGGCAGGACGACGCGGTAGAAAGCTCTCCGGTCAGTATATCCCAGGGCGTAGGCCGCCTCGGTCTGTCCGCCGTCGACAGCTCCGACGCCTGATTTTAACATACTGAATACGGCGGAGCCGAATATAAGAGTAAAGCCGAGGCTCGATATGATCGTCCCGGAGAGGGCGACCTTTCCGAAAATGACGTAGCAGAGTATCATCAGGAGCACGACCACAGGCATCCCCTGGACGAGCCATACGCAAAAGCGCGCTATGGTATTGGCGGCGCGGTTGCCGCCGCGGCACAGCATGAATACGAAAAAGCCGAGCAGGGTGCCGAAGATCACCGATGATACCGTGATGATCAGCGTCGTGCCGATACCGGACAAAAACAGCTTCCAGCGGCCTTCGCGTATAAAAGTCTTTTCAAAGCTTTCAGCTATCGAGGCAAAGAATCCGCCGTCCTTAGCGGTCAGATCCTTTGCATGGACCGCAAGTACGATGCCGCCGTGAGCAGTCGGCTCGGAAAAGAGCACCTGCTCCTCCCTCTCGGGCGTGACATTCATATCGGTCGAAAAATCGTATTTTCCGGACTGGACCGCGGGGATCCGCCCGGCGAAATCCACATCGCCAAGCTCCAGCGCGTAGCCTCTTTCGCGGCAGAAACGGACGACGAGATCGATGTCGTAACCCACGTTCATCCCGTCCTTGATATACGACCAGGGCATGTCCGTGGATGTGGTGACGACGCGGATCGTGCCGTTTTCTCCGGTCAGATCCGACATATCCACGACCTTTTTCTCCTCGTCGGTGCCAAGCCAGATGTCCGCGATCTCATCCATAGTCCCGTCCGCCCAGCTTTGCTCCAGGAATTCGTTGAGATCACTGCAGAGCGCGGCGCTTTTCTCATCGTCCTTGCGGAAGGCAAAGCTGTAGTTGTTTTCCGTCAGGCTTTCATGGATATAGTCGATCTCCGGCGATTCGGCGTGGATGGAAATAATACCCGGCTCGTCGCCCAGAAATCCGTCGATCTTGTTTGCGAGCAGAGCAGCGACGCAGTCAGGGTAGCCGTTGTAGTAAAAATACTCGCTGTCCGGGAAGAATTTGGCAGCGGCATCCTCCATGAGAGGACCGACCAGGACTCCGATGCGTTTGCCGTTGTAGTCTGAAATGAGCGAGCCTTCGCCTGATCCGGCTCCGGTATCCCGTACCATGGCTGCTGTTTTCACGCTGAAAAGCACATCAGAAAAGGGGACCCCGTCGTCTCTCTCCTCTGTCACGAAGAGATTTGACATTATGCAGTCGATGTCGCCTGTGGCTGCCGCGGAAAGGATCCCGCCGAAGTCGTATATCTTAAATTCCACGTCCGCCCCGAGCCAGGCCGCAAAGCGGTACGCCAGCTCGATATCGAATCCGCTGAGCTCCGTCCCGACGTAGTACGAGTAGGGCATTACCGTACCGGTGGTTCCGACGCGGAGGTGGTACTGCGGATTCGCGGCGGGAGTGATCTCGGGCATCTCCTCGTTGACCTCGACGACCCAGCGCCTGTACATATCGTCAAGGGTACCGTCTTCCTTTGCCTGCGCGATAAACTGATTGATTTTTCTCCGGAGGTCCGGTATCCCGGATGCAGGGGAGATCCCGACGGCGACGCGATTCTCGTTGTAATCATCCTTCAGGATGCGGACTCCCTCCGTCCCGTTTTCGATCGCAATCTCCATCTCTCTCCGGGCGTAGACGTAGGCGTCGAGCCGGCCGTTTGCCACATCGTCGTAAGCGAGGGGACTGTCATTGTACGCTATGATCTCGGCGTCAGGAAAGTCCTTTTTGAGCATTTCGTATTCGATCAGATCAGACATAACGCCGATCCTTGTGCCGGGTTTTCCGAGCTGATCGTAGGAAGTAATTGCTTCGCCATCCGCCGCGCATCCGGCAAAGAGAGCGCAGAGCGCCGCGGCAAGCAGGCAGAGCACAGCAGCCTTTTTGATTTTAATGCATTTTCTCATCAGAGTATCACCTTCTGGGTGCCGGCGCAGCTTAAGCGCCTTATTGTTCAGTTTTTTTTACTTTTGCTTTTCGGACCGAATCAAAGAAATCCAAAACGGCGGCCGAGGCTTTTTCGTCCTTGAATACAGGGTCGCTGTGGCCGGCGCCGGGGATGATAACGAGCTTTGCGTCTCTTCCGGTCACGGTCCGGTAGCGTTCGGCAAATTCCTCGGTAAAGGTATACGGGATGACCCGGTCGTGTGTACCGTGCGTCAGCATGAGGGGAGGCGCGTCCGGACGGATATGGCTGAGAGGGGAGGCTTCTCTGCAAAGCCTGGGAGCCTCTTCCACGGGGACGCCCAGAAAAACCGATTCCATGCAGTCCGGCCCGGAACGGATGTTCAGAGGGGATAGCCCAATGCAGGTGAAATCTTCTTCGGTGGCATCAAGTCTGATACAGGGGTAAATGGCGGCTGCCGCGTCCACTGAGCAGTCTGTACCGTCATTATCACAGTCAAAATACGGATCATTAGCGGTAAGAGCCGCCATCAGGGCGAGGTGACCGCCGGATGAGGCGCTCCAGTTTGCGATAAAGCCTGCGTCAAGATCCAGGGCGGACGCATGCGAGCGAAGGTAACGGATGGCACATTTTGCTTCTGCTATCTGATATGGGAATTTTCTGTCGCGGCTGCTGGTGCATGCAAGCGAAGCAAACGCGTAACCTCGCGCTACGGCGCAGTGCAGAGTACGTCCGAGATGGACGGAGGTGGGCCTTCCGTAGTACCACGCGCCTCCGGATATATTGACGATGAGCGGAAAAGGTCCGCTGCCCGGAGGATAATACAGATCAAAGCCGCGCAGACTGCCGTCCGGAGCGGTATATGAGAGGTCGTGACGGGCTCTTCGTATGTCCGATACATCAAGCCGGTCGTCGTTATGAGGGGTTTTGAGATAATCATTCATCTGTCGTTCTGTTATCTGCCGGTCACCATACATTCACTGCGGACTGTTCCTGAAATGCTTTCTGGAACATTTCCATAAAATCTCTGGTACTTGGCGGCAGATACGCTCCCTTGCGGTAAGCCAGGCAGAACTCATAACCTGTTCCTTCAGTATCAAGAGATAGATAGCGGATATTCTGGGAACCGCGGATATAAGAGAGCAGTACCTCCGGTGTAAAGGTGCACCCCAGATCGTTTGCTACCGCTTCAAGCGCGCTGTCCAGATTCCTGGATGTCATGGAAATGTGATACGGTATCCTGTGACCGTCCAGAATACTGTCCGCAAACTGGCGAATCCGGTGATGGCGGCTCAGCATGATAAAAGACTCGTCAGCCAGCTGAGCGGGCCTTATGGCCGGATAGCGATGTCTTTTGGTCTCGACAGCCTTGGCTATCAGCGGACTGTCCTTGTATACGGCCAGTACATATTCCTCGGCAGCGATGTGGATGTATTCGAATTCCTCGCGACGTTTTTTTACGTTTACGGCGATGCAGTCGAGGGAAAGCTCTTCGAGGAGCTGTTCCAGATCATCACTGGCGCATTCGCTCAATGTCAGGTCTACAGCCGGATATTTTTTCTTGAACTGGGGTATGACTGAGAAGATCGTAAAAGGTCTGCGGATCCCTGTGATGCCCACGCGCAGTCTGCCGGAGTCTGACCTGGTGATATCGCGCATCTTTGCGAGCATGTGAGTCTGTATATTAAAGATCTGCTCTATATGCTCCAGATAGCATTCACCTGCGTACGTCAGTACCATGCGCTTGCCGATTCGCTGAAACAGAGCGGTACCCAGCTCGTCCTCCTCCTTTTGAAGAAAACGAGTCAGTGCGGGCTGTGAAATGCCAAGCTTCACGGCCGCGCCGGACAGCGTGCCTTCCTTTGCGATGGCATCTACGTATTCGTATTCTCTGTTAAGCATGTTTCAACCTCCTTCAGCTATATAATTATAACCAGAAATTATAGAAAATAAAACATTATTTGTATTATACGCTAAAAAAGACTTGACGGATATCGCAGCGAATATTATGCAGCCGGACGAGCGGCTGAAAAACAAAATGCGATAAAAAAGGGACCGTGTATACGGCCCCCGTGGAAGAAAACAGATGAAAAATCAAAAATCAATGATGTCCATGCCGAACTCCCGGCGAAGGGAAGCGCATATACCGCTGTGTACCCAGCGGGTGAGCGGAGCGTCAACCACACAGAAGCCGTGTCCTACTCTGGGAGCGGAGAGGATCTCGCAGGGTACGCCGGCCTCAAGAAGTTTTCGGGCATACATCAGACCGTCGTCACGCAGAGTATCATATTCGCCGACAATGATAAAATGCGGGCCGAGTCCGTCGAGGTCGGTGCAGTAGCCCGGGAAGGCGTAATACGAAGGAAGCTTTCCGTCATAGCCTCCCAGATAGATCGCTTCTGCAGAATCCCGTTTTGCCATGGTGTTTAAAGCAAACTGCGGGAACTGCTGTTTGGAATATGTACTCTCAAGGTAGAGCGGAGGGCAGTTGAGAACGACCAGGGAGAGATCGGGACCGGAGTGATCGCGTACATACAGAGCAAGTCCGGCGCACAGATTAGCTCCGGCGCTGGTGCCGTGAAGAGCGATCCTTGCCGGATCGCCGCCGAGCTCGGCCGCGTGCGCTTCGATCCAGAGAAGCGCGGCATAGCAGTCCATGAGCGGCGCAGGATAATGAACTTCGGCATTCGAAAGGCGGTAATCCACGCCTACTACGATACAGGGGGTGCCTGCAGCCAGAGAGATGCAGCGGTAATTGTCGATATCGAGGTTGCCGCCGATCCATCCGCCTCCGTGGACCTCCATAAGGATGGGGGCATTTTCCGGAAGGCCTGCGGGCTTATAAACGCGGAGCTTCATATCCTGTCCGTCGCCGCCTGCGATGGTGATATCCTCCATGCTCATCCCCTCCGGAAGCGTATACTGGCTGATGTATCTGCGCTGTTCTTCGCGTGCTGCCGCCTTTTCCTCATCAGTTCCTTCGGCGATGATAGTGTACAGATTGACATTGTACTCATATCCGGGATATGGTTTGACTTTCATGACTTGCCTCCATAAATAACAGAAAATTATATTTACCACATGATAAAATAAAACTCGGTTATAGTTTAGCAGAAATCCGCTGCAAATGGAAGTGTTTTTTGAAAAAATGTATCATGGATTTTATGCAGGATTTTATGCGCCTCCTTCTTAATCAGTGAGACCATTTAATTACATTGACAAAGTACCTCCGCGGTTATAAACTATAAATACAGTTTATCTGTAATGCAGCATTATATTACTTTTAATCATATAAGTGCCTGCGTCCTTTAACTGCAGAGAGCCGTGTCAAATCTAATTACGGAGGACCGTATCAGGATGAAAAAAGAGTATACCGTTGGCCCCCGCTTCAGCAAGATCAAATATCTGTCCGTTGCTGTGAACAGCGCGATAGTCTTCATGTTCTATTTTATATACCGTTACGTTTTCGGAGCAAGGCTCGGCAGCTTTGCGGGCTGGCCCATGGTGCTTGTCTTTCTGGGCCTTGGTTTTGTCATAGCATTTGCTACCGTCAGGATCGCGGACCGTTATGCCGCAGGCATCGGGTATACGGTAACAGGGGAAGGTCTCGTCTGCCGCACAGGCAGGAAGGAAGAGCTGCTCAGATGGGAGGATTTTTCTTCTGCTGTGCTTCGCGAGCTGCGTTTTACCGGAGTCCATCCGGTAGAGTTTGAAGTAGCCGGAAGGAAGATCATGCTTAATCAGTACATAAATGATCTGTGCGGACTCACCCAGAAGGTTTTTGATCATATAGAGGACCATGTTGCCATCGATCCTGCGCTCAAAAAGCGTACGGAGGATCTGAAGGGCGTGTACTGACGGAGGATACAGATGCTGAGAGAAACAGTAATCGAAACGGGAAGGATCATGGGCGTGGCCTGCGGCTGGCCTTCGATCACTGCTTACTTCGGCATTCCCTATGCTGCCCCGCCGGTAGGAGAACTGCGCTGGAGAGCGCCTCAGAGGGCGGCGGCCTGGGAGGGCGTGCGTGACTGCGCCAGACCCTCGGCCAGGTGTCCCCAGCTTGGTGTCGGCAGGGGCTCGTTTTATGAAAAGGAATTCTATCCCACCGATGAGCCCATGGACGAGGACTGCCTGTATCTGAACGTATGGACCCCGGCGCAGAGCGCGGATGAGAAGCTGCCGGTAATCTTCTGGGTTCACGGAGGGGTTTTCCTCACGGGATACGGTCATTCAGCGCATTTTGACGGAGAGAGCTTTGCGCGCCGGGGCGTTATACTGGTTACGATTAATTACAGACTCAATATATTCGGCTGGATGGTTCATCCGGAGCTTGACGCCGAGTCAGAGCACGGTGTGAGCGGCAACTACGGTCTGCTGGATCAGATCGCCGCCCTCGAGTGGGTCCACAGGAATATAAACGCTTTCGGAGGCGATCCGGAGCGCGTCACTATAGCCGGACAGTCCGCGGGCGCGATGAGCATCCATACGCTGCTGACCACACCGCTGACCAGGGGGCTGGTGAGCGGGGCCATCATGCAGAGCGGAGGCGGTGTGACGCCGATGCCCGATATGAGATATCCCTCGCTGGCCGAAGCGGAGGCGGAGACGGACCTCGGGCTTCTGGGCGTTTCTTCCATCGAGGAGGCGAGACGTCTGCCCTGGAGGGATCTGCTGGACCGCTGGGCACTGGTGCGGCATATGCCGGGCCTTATCAGAAAACCCGTTCAGGATGGGTGGGTGCTGCCCGCTTCGCTGGATGAGATGGCGGCTGCGGGAGATTACCGCCATGTGCCGTGCATCATAGGATTTACTTCCGAGGAGGGAATCCCGGCAGGCAGGAGCTATGACGAGTGGCATAAGCTCCTCGCAGCGGAGTACGGGCCTGAGGGAGCGGAGGAGTTCGCCGCCGTCACAGGCGGGCGCGAGGGCTTTGAGGCGTACTGCAGGAGACATTTCACGACGCACTGCAGGGCCGCGGCAGAGGCCTGGGCACTGCTTCGTGAGCGCCAGGGCACGGGAGATACCTATATCTACTGCTTTAACCGAAGACTTCCGGGTGATGATATGGGCGCCTTCCATGCAGCAGACCTCTGGTACGTTTTCTGGACTCTCGGCAGATGCTGGAGGCCATGGACCGGCGCCGACTACGAGCTGGCTGACGCCTGCTGCGGTTACTGGGCGGGCTTTGCAAAAAGCGGCAGACCGCAGGGCGTGCGGCTCCCCGGGTGGAGGCCGTACACAGCGCAGGATCCGGCCGTCATGGAGCTCGGCACCCGTGTAGGAGAGATACGCCTGCCGGAGGATCCGGCTGTCGCATACCGCAGAGATTTCCTGCTGAGCGGACGGTCGGCAAAGCGCAGATAACATATTTTTTCACAGATAGGAGAGAGGACATGCCAATAGGTATAATCATTGATTCGTCGTCGGTCGCAGTGGGAGGCATCATAGGCTGCCTGATCGGAGCAAGGCTTTCCGACAGGTGGAAAAGCCTGCTGAACAATCTCCTGGGCATGGCTGCCGTCATCATCGGTATCCTGCTCATCATCCGCACCAGGAATATGTCTCCGGTCATCTTGTCCATGATCATCGGAGCCCTGATCGGTGAGGCCCTGAAGCTTGAAAAGAGAGTGAACAGGCTGACCACCAATATCGTCGGCAAGCTGACCAAAGGCTCCGAGGTGGACGAGGCTTATCTCATCCAGATGTCGGCCGTTATCGTCATATTCTGCTTCAGCGGTTCGGGCTGGTACGGCTCGCTCTACGAGGGCATGACAGGCGACGGCACGATCCTGATCACCAAGGCCATTCTGGACGGCATCACGGCGCTGATATTTGCGACGCTCCTGGGCAGGATAGTACCCTTCCTCGGAATCCCTCAGGTCTGCATCTTTCTGATCCTGTTCCTGATCTCCGGACTGGTCGCTCCGCTCATCACCGACAGCATGATCGGTGATTTCTCGGCGGTCGGCGGGATCCTGACCTTTATAGCCGGCCTGCGCATGTCCCGCATCAAAACCGACATTCCCGTGCTTAATCTTATGCCTGCATTGCCGCTGGCCTTCGTGATCTCAGGCCTGTGGACGGCGCTGATCGGATAAGGAGACGATTATGGCAAAATTTATAACCGCAAAAGAAGCGGCGCAGCTGATCCCGGACGGAGCAGTCGTAGGACTGGCCGGCATGGGCCTCTCCGGCTGGGCAGAGGAAGTGGCCTGCGCCATACGTGATAATTTCAAAGAAACGGGTCATCCCTGCGGTCTGAATATCAAGCAGGGCTCGGCTATGGGAGACTGGGGCTACGGCAACGCCTTCCTCGGCTGGGACCGCACCAGTCGGCCCGACGGCCCCGACAAAGAGCACGGCGCCAGAGGCGCGACGAGACTTGGCGAGGCCGGTCCCGGACTTGTGACCAAGTGGACCAGCGCCCATATCGGCAGCGCTTTTTCGCTGCTGGAGCTGGCCAGGAAGGGCGAGCTTGAGTGCTACTGCCTGCCTCAGGGCGTCATCATCAATCTTTGGCGCGAGATAGGCGCCGGCAGGCCCGGACTCATCACCAAGACGGGTCTCGGTACCTTTGTCGATCCCAGACTTGACGGCGGCCGCATGAACGAGGCCGCAAAGGACGAGCTGGTCAAAGTCATCGAATTCAACGGAGAAGAGTATCTCTTTTATCCCTCTTTCAAGCCCGATGTGGCGCTGCTGCGCGGCACCGTCGCGGATGAGGACGGCAACATCTCTTTTGTAAATGAAAGCGTTATCAACGAGGGCTTTGCAGTGGCGAACGCTGTCAAAAACAGCGGCGGTATCGTCATCGTGCAGGTCGAGTATCTGGCCAGGCGCGAGACACTGAATGCCAAGGAGATCAAGATCCCCGGCGTGCTGGTGGATTATGTGGTCCAGGCTAAAGATCCCATGAGCAGCTGGCAGACCGAGGGCAGATACTGGGAGCCTTCGTATTCGGGACAGTTCAGAATCCCGCTCGCAAATATCCCCGTGCTGCCTCTCGATGAGAGAAAGGTCATCTGCCGCAGATGTGCGATGGAGATAAAAGACGGTGCGGTGCTCAACCTCGGCGTCGGCGTCCCCGCGGACGTGGCTTCGGTCGTCAATGAAGAAGGCATGCTTGATCACGTCACCATGAGCACCGAGAGCGGCATGGTGGGCGGCGTCCCTTCGGCCCTTCCAAACTTTGGCAGCGCCTTCAACCCCCAGGCCATCATCACACCTAATGAGATGTTCGATCTCATAAGCGGAGGCGGTCTGGATATGACGTGCCTGGGCATCGGTGAGATCGATCAGGACGGCAACAACAACGTCAGCTATATGGGCGACCGTCTTATCGGCCCCGGCGGCTTTATCGATATCACCTCACGCACTCCCAAGGTGGTCTTTGCCGGCACCTTTATGGCAAAGGGCCGGTATGAGGTGGCCGACGGCAGGCTGCGCATCGTGCAGGAGGGCTCCATCAGGAAGTTCAGGGAGCACGTCAGACAGATCACTTTCTCCGGCAAGTACGCGCCCGACACGCAGAAGGTCATGTACGTGACCGAGCGCGCAGTTTTCGAGCTGCGCGACCACCGTGTGGTGCTGACCGAGATCGCTCCCGGTATCGATCTGGAGCGCGATATACTTGCCAATATGGATTTTGTTCCTGAAATCCATCCTGATCTCAAGATCATGGACGAGGACCTGTTCCGTGAGAAATGGGGCGGCCTGAGAGAGGTAATGACAGGCAGACAATGAGCGTGATCCCTCTTGAAAACATAACTATAGGGGGACTGCTGCGCAGGAGCGCTGCCAGGTATCCGGAGCGTCCGGCGCTGCAGCAGAGAGGCGGGATCCTGAGCTACAGAGAGATGGATGAGGCTGTGGATCTGGCCGCGAGGCGGCTGATGAAGTGGGGCGTCAGAACAGGCACTCATATCGCCATCAGGGCCGAGGCTCACCAGGAGACGATCATCGCCATGTACGCTCTGCTGCGTATAGGCGCAGTAGTCATCATGATCAACACGAGTCTGATCGCGCCAGAGGTCGAAAATCTGCTCGTCAGGACAGATGCTGAGGGCATGCTGATAGGCGACGGATACAAGACTCTGATCTATGCTGCTGACAGCGCGCCGCTGCTTGGCGTGTTGCCTCTGGGCATAAAGTACATCGGCATGGACGGCGCGCAGGGCAGCTTTGACAAGCTGTCCGATACGGAGCCGGCGGAGGAACCTCTTCTGGCCGGAGCCGAGGCGGCCGTGGACCCGCAGGATATCGCTTATATCCTTTTTACAAGCGGCACGTCCTCTAATCCGAAGTCAGTCGTGACGACGCACTACAGCTTCGCGAATTCGGGTATCCAGCAGGCCTCGGACCAGCAGGCTACCTGCGAGGACAAGTTCTGCGTTGCAATGCCGATATTCCATTGCTTCTGCATGAGCGTAAATGTGCTCTCATCGTGCGCGGTCGGAGCGTGCCTTTATCTGCCCGATACCAGACGCACCGGTGAGCTGCTGCGTGCGGTGAGCGAGCGCAGGTGCACGGTGCTGAGCTCAGTGGGGGCGCTTTTCCACGCGATGCTGAGCCGCTCGGATTTTGAACAGTGGGATTTGTCTTCACTCCGCACGGGGTTTATCGGCGGCAGCTCCTATCCGCCTGAGTTTTTCAAAGAGATAGAGAAACGGTTCGGCTTTACGCTGCTTTCGAGCTTGGGGCAGACCGAGGCGACTGCCGGCATCACGACCGCCTGCATGGACGATCCGCTCGAGGTGCGCGCCACCACGGTCGGACACCTGATGAGCCATATCGAGGGCCGCACGGTGGACGGCGAGCTGTGCATCCGCGGTTATAACGTGATGAAGGAGTACTACAGGTGTCCCGGCCCGACGGCTGAGGCCATAGATGAGGAAGGCTGGCTCCACACCGGCGATATGGGCTATTTTGACGAGGCCGGCAATTTTCATCTGACCGGACGCAAAAAGGAACTTGTGATCCGCGGCGGAGAAAATATCAGCCCGGCTGAGATAGACGCGCTTTTCTTCGGTGACCGGCGCTTCAGGTATGTCAAGACCGTCGGCGTGCCGGATCCGCACTACGGCGAGGAACTGTGCCTGTGCCTGGAGATGGCGGAGGGCGGTGTTTCCGAGGTGGAGCTTAGGGATTACATGAAGGAACATCTGGCTGATTTCAAGATTCCCAGATACATCCTGATAATAGAGGGCTTTCCTGTCACGTCCACAGGCAAGGTCATCACCTCGAAGCTGAAAGAGATCGCTTTATCCATGCTGGGATTGGAGCAATAGATCGCTGTAAGCTGATTTTGATCGTTTTATTCCGACAGGGATTAATGGATAGTTTTAGAATGGAGGAACCTATATGATTCTGGATGCAAAACATGAGATGCAGCGCAAGCTGTTCCGCGAGTTTGCAGAGACCGAATTCACCAGGGAGATCCAGGATGAGCTGGATGAGACCGGTGAGTTTAACTGGAATATGCACCGTCTGATGTCCAGGTACGGCTTTATGGGAGTTCACATCCCCAGGGAATACGGAGGCAGCGGCTGCGATTACCTGAGCTATGCGTTGATGGTGGAGGAGTTCGCGAGAGTGGACGCTGCGCTTTCCATTTATGCCAACACTTCCAATTCGCTTGGCGGCGGCCCCGTGCTGCTGGCCGGAACCGAGGAGCAGAAGCAGTACTTTCTGCCCAGGGTGGCGAGCGGAGAAAAGATCATGGTCTTTGCCCTGACCGAGCCCGGTGCAGGATCCGACGCGAGCCGCACCGATACGACCGCGGTGGCCGACGGGGACGATTTTATCCTGAACGGCCGCAAGACCTTCTGCTCGGGCGCGCCCGTCGCTGACTGGGCGGTGGTTTTTGCCAAGACCGATCCCACAGCCAAAGGGTCCAGAGGTATCTCCATGTTTATCATTGATATGGACGCTCCCGGAGTGTCGCTCGGCGCTGACGAAAAGAAAATGGGTATCAACGGCTACCCCACCTCCGACATAGTTCTGGAGGACGTGCGCGTTCCCGGGAACCGTCTGCTCGGCCCGCTTCACAAGGGCTTTAAGTACGCGATGATGACACTGGACGGCGGCAGGCTCGGCATGGCAGCTCAGGCCGTCGGCGTGGCTCAGGACTGCCTCGAGCAGGCCACTAAGTACGCCAAAGAGCGCAGGCAGTTCGGACAGCCCATCGCCAGTTTCCAGGGCATCAGCTTTATGCTGGCTGATATGGCCGCCGATGTGGCCGCCGCCAGAGAACTGGTCTACGCAGCCGCAGAGCTCAAGGAAGCCGGCAAGGACGCGACCATGGCCTGCTCCATAGCGAAGTATTTTGCCGCGGAGGCCGCGAACCGCTGCGCCTACAAGGCGGTGCAGATCCACGGAGGATACGGCTACATCAGAGACTACAAGGTCGAGCGGCTGTACCGCGACGCCAGAGTCATTCCTATATACGAAGGCACCAGCCAGATCCAGCAGGTAGTCATCGCAGGCAACCTTCTGAAGGGTTAAGGGAGGCGTAAACATGAAGATATTTGTTACCGTAAAACAGGTTCCCGATACTACCGGCAAGGTAGCCGTTAATCCTGATGGCACCCTGAACCGCGCATCTATGGCGGCCATCACCAATCCCGACGATATGAACGCAGTCGAGGCCGCTCTGACCCTCAAGGAAAAATACGGCTGCAAGGTAGTTGCCATCTCCATGGGACCGCCCATGGCAAAGACTATGCTCAGAGAAGTGCTCGCGATGGGAGCGGATGAGGCCGTCCTGATCTCTGCCAGAGAGTTCGGCGGCTCTGATACCTACGCTACCTCTCAGACTATCGCCGCAGCTATAGATCATTACGGACTTGATTCGGAAGATATAATCATCTCGGGCCGTCAGGCCATCGACGGCGACACCGCTCAGGTCGGGCCTCAGATCGCCGAGAAGCTGGGCCTGCCACAGGTTTCATACGCAGGTGAGATCACCATGGATGAGCCCGGCCGTCTCACTGTGAGGCGCATGCTTGAGGATGGCTATATGACCATCAGGGTACAGACCCCCTGTCTGATCACGTGCATCAAGGAACTCAACAATCCCAGATATATGACGGTCCTCGGCACCGAGGAGTGCTGGGACAAGCCTCTTACCGTGTATGATTATGAGACCCTCAAGGATCATCCGCTGATTGATCCTTCTACCATCGGCCTCAAGGGCTCGCCTACAAATGTGTACAAGTCTTTTACACCGCCTCAGAAGGGTGCGGGCGTCATGCTTGCGGGAGACGGCAGGGAGGCGGCAGCCGAACTTGCGCGGATTTTTTCTGAGAAGCACGTCATATAAGGAGGAGACTGATATGGCAGTAAATTATAACAGCGAAGATATTGCATCTTTCAGGAACGTATGGGTCTTCTGCGAGCAGAGAGAAGGCAGAATGATGCCTACTACTTTTGAACTCATCTCCGAGGGCAGAAAGCTGGCCGACGAGCTGGGCTGCGAGCTGGCGGGCATTCTGCTTGGCGATGACGTGGACGGTATCGCTGCCGAGATTGGCGGATACGGTGCCGACAAGGTCTATGTCTACAACAGTCCCCTGCTTGGAACTTATACCACTGATGCTTATACCAAGGTCATCTGCGACGCGGTCGAGGAATTCAGGCCCGAGGTGATGCTCTTTGGAGCTTCCAATATCGGCCGTGATCTGGCTCCGCGCTGCGCGGCCAGGCTTCACACCGGACTGTGCGCCGACTGCACTCATCTGGATATAGATCTGCAGGGCTATCTGGATTTCCTGCGTTCGGGTTCTTCTCTGGACGTGGACGGCATGAACTTCGAGTCCAGACAGTTCGACGTCAATACTACGCTCAAGATGACGCGCCCCGCATTCGGAGGCCACCTGATGGCAACTATCGTCTGCCCCAGATTCCGCCCGGCTATGGCCTCTGTCCGCCCCGGTGTTATGGCGCGGAGACCTTTTGATCAGGCGGGTGCGGACGGCATCGAGGTGCTTCATCCCGGGTTCTCCCTGAACAGGGACGATATCAGGACCGAGGTCGTGGAAGTGGTGAAGGCCGCGAGGAAGCTGGTCGATCTGATCGGCGCTGACTATATAGTTTCCGTGGGACGCGGTATTGCCTCCGATGTTGAGCGCGGCATCGCGCTGGCACAGGAGCTGGCACAGGAGCTTGGCGGCGTGGTCGGCGCTTCGCGTGCCGTCACCGACGCCGGCTGGCTCTCTGCAGATCATCAGGTCGGACAGACCGGTAAGACGGTCCATCCCAAGGTGTACATCGCTCTGGGCATCTCCGGCGCTATTCAGCACAAGGCCGGTATGCAGGATTCCGAGTGTGTGATCGCGGTCAACAAGAATGAGGGTGCGCCGATCTTTGAAGGCGCGGACTACGGCATAGTGGGCGACCTCTTCAAGTACGTCCCGCTCCTCATCGAGGAGATCCGCAAGGCCAAGGCCGCAAAGTAAGCTTTTTGTACTGCGATACATCGGAAAAATGAAGAGCTGCACAGTGTCAGACCTGTGCAGCTCTTTCTCTGTATTCTGAAGGCGTCATACCGGTCTGTTCCAGAAAGACACGGTTAAAGGTCCGTATGCTCTGGAAGCCGGAGAGGTGCGCGATCTCCGTTATATCGGCATCGCTGTGGATCAGGAGGTCACGGGCATAGTCGGCACGGTAAATACTCAGAAATCTTTTGAAGTTGATATGGAAGAGTCTGTGAAACTGCCGGCTGAGATAGTGATATTCATAACCGTAGAGTTCGGCGATCTCCTGCAGGGAGATGTCGCTGCGGAAGTTTTCCTCCATATATGAGATGATTTCATGTGCAAGGTTGTTTTCGTTTTTCGCGTCATAGAGAATGGCAGTCTTCAGAAACTCACCGCAGGCGGCGTAGAGCGCTGACTTCATCACAAAAATGTCGGGAGTCCTGTCGGTTATCAGTATCTGATGCAGGTAGTTATCCGCTGCACCGGAACACCTGAAAACAGGATCTTTGGTACGCCGCGTCTTCATTGCGCGGTCAAACTCACCGACATAATCTGCCGAAAACACCCCGATCCATACATATGATGATTCGGGAGTATGGTATGAATGAAACTCATTCGGAAAGATTATGGCATAATCCCCCTTTTTCATTGTGAAGTTGCTGCCTGACAGAGTCAGCATCACTTCGCCTTCTTCCACACAGACCAGCTCATAGTTCTTGTGGAAATGATAAAACCACTCGCAGTTCTCATAGAAAAAAGCGTTGTAGTTGTGATTTCCGAGTGAATTGTGCTCCTGATATATGATCATTGGTATGCTCCGATAAAAGATAACTTTTGTCTATAAAAATACAACTATTTTCTTGTAAGGTCAAGGCCTGACAAACTATTATCTTAATATAAGAAGATAAATCGCTGCAAGGCAGAGATATGTCTGCCGGTATGCGGAGAAGTCCGTGCGGAAGGAAAAATGAGGAGGTTTAATCATGAACAGCCGGCTTAAAGATTATATAGTAAACAAAAAGCATCACGCATTCAGAAGGGACTGCACCGGGTATACCGATCTGGCGGAGCGTTTTGCAAAGGAACAGCTTCCCGCAAAGGAACGCATGACGAGGCGTTTTGAGCTGGCGGCCTCTCTCGAGG
The DNA here is from genome assembly GCA_017445585.1 of Lachnospiraceae bacterium. Lineage (GTDB taxonomy): Bacteria > Bacillota > Clostridia > Lachnospirales > Lachnospiraceae > UBA3774. Next base: position 30,281 of record JAFSTX010000056.1, on the reverse strand, counting down.
AACCGGTCCTGCTGCCGGAGGAGCAGATCTGCTTCATGCGCACCGTAAAAAAGCTCCCCGACTGCTTCACGCAGGACGAGTGGGACGAGATAAAAAAGCATCACTTCATCCATGAACTCGGATACATGTCCAATCTTTCCCCGAACTATGAGCGCGTGATCGCGGGAGGACTGCTTGCGGAGCGCGAAAAGGCGGATGAATACGGAGTACGTATCATCGACGCCATGCTGGATCTGACGGAGCGCTACCGCAGGAAGGCTATGGAAGAGGGCCGTGAGGATATCGCGCAGGTGCTCGCGCGCGTGCCGGCGTACGGAGCGACGAATTTCCGCGAGGCGCTGCAGAGCTTCCGCATCATCCACTACAGCCTCTGGCTTGAGGGCGACTATCACGTCACTACGGGCAGATTCGACAAATACATGTACCCGTACCTGAAGGCAGATATGGACCGCGGCCTGTATACACGCGAAAGCGCGCTCGAGCTCCTGGAGGATTTCTTCCTGAGCTTCAACAAGGACAGCGATCTGTATCCCGGAGTTCAGCAGGGAGACAACGGCCAGAGCATGGTCCTGGGCGGCATCGACGAGAACGGCCGTCCCGTCTTCAATCTGCTCTCCGAACTCTGTCTCGAGGCAAGCCGCCATCTGATGATGATCGATCCTAAGATCAATCTGCGCGTGGACAAAAACACTCCGCTCCGTATATACGAACTGGGAAGCGAGCTGACGAAGGCGGGCCTGGGCTTTCCGCAGTATTCCAATGACGACGTGGTGATAAAGGGCCTGGAAAAGCTCGGCTATGAGCACAAAGACGCCTGTGATTACGTAGTTGCGGCCTGCTGGGAATTCATCATACCGAAGGTCGGAGCGGACGTGGCGAATATAGCGGCGCTCTCTTTCCCCAAAGTGGTCGACGTCTGTCTCCACAGGGATCTTGAATCCTGTGATACCTTTGAGGCGTTTATGGACTGCATCCGCGAAGAGATCGGCCGCGAGTGCGATGAGATCTGCGGCGGCATCCGAGATCTCTGGTTCGTCCCCTCGCCCCTGATGAATATCATGATCGACGGCGGAGTATACGACGGCGCAAAATACAACAATTTCGGCATACACGGTACGGGCATAGCCACCGCGGCGGATTCTCTGGCGGTCATAAGCAAATACGTATATGATGAGAAGCGTTTTGACGCGAAGACTCTGATCGAGGCCGTAGACTCCGACTTTGCCGAGCACGCCGAGCTCCTGCCCCTCCTTCGGAACGAAGCTCCGAAGATGGGTAATAACGAGGATCTGCCGGACGGACTCGGTGTGGATCTGCTCGGCAGTTTTGCCGCGAGTCTGAAAGGGAGAAAAAACTGCCGCGGTGGGATCTACCGCGCAGGCACGGGCACGGCCATGTATTATCTCTGGCACGCCGACCAGATAGGCGCCTCGCCCGACGGCAGGAGAGCGGGAGAGCCTTTCGGCACGAATTTCTCGGCCAGCCTTTTCGCCAGGATAAACGGACCGCTTTCGGTCGTCAGATCGTTTACGAAACCTGATTTTACCGACAGTATAAACGGCGGACCGCTCACGATGGAGTTCGCAGCGTCGATGTTCCGCGATCCGGACAGCGTCAGCAAGGTCGCCGCGCTGGTCAAGGCTTTTATAGATATGGGCGGCCATCAGATGCAGCTTAACGCGGTGAACAGCGAGCTGCTGCGCGACGCGCAGATCCACCCTGAGGAGCACCGTCAGCTGGTGGTGCGCATATGGGGCTGGAGCGCTTATTTCGTGGAACTGGACCGGGCTTATCAGGACCACGTCCTCGCCCGTCAGCAGTACGTGGTATAGTCCGGGCCCGGAAAGCGGACCCGCGGGAAAAGGACCATGTCGGAAAAAGGGATCATATTCGATATTAAGGAGCTCACCGTCCACGACGGGCCGGGTCCGCGGATCACGGTCTTTGTGAAGGGCTGTCCGCTTCGCTGCAGATGGTGCCACAATCCGGAGGGACTCACTGCAAAACCTCAGCTCCTCTGGAAGGAAAATCTCTGTGTGCACTGCGGCAGGTGCTTTGTCCCATGCGGACATGAGGAGTGCAGGCCCTACGGGCGCTGCCTGCATGCCTGTGAGCGCGGCGCGCTCTCCATAGCTGGAGAGGAAATGACCGCCGCGCAGCTTGCGGGAAGGCTGCGCGGGTATGAGGATATGCTGAAAATGATGGGCGGCGGGATCACTTTTTCCGGAGGAGAGCCGCTGATGCAGCCGGAGTTTGTATATGAGTGCGCGGAGCTTCTGGGTGGTTTTCATCTGGCCATACAGACCTGCGGATATGCCTCTCCTGAGGTCTACAGGCGTATAGTAGGCCGCATGGACTATGTGCTGCAGGATATAAAGCTCGCGGACCCTGAGGCCCACCGCGCCTGGACAGGTGTGGATAACGCCCCGATACTGGAGAATATCCGGTGGCTGAAAGAGAGCGGCAGGCAGTTCGTATTCAGAGTGCCGCTGATCCCCGGAATCACCGATACACCGGAGAATCTGACTGCCATAGCCGGGATCGCGGGAGAGCACAGAGTTGAGCTTATGCCGTATAATACGATGGCGGGCGCCAAATATGCCATGGTCGGAATGAAATACACGCTCGGAAGCGAACCTAACCGGGCGATGGATTATACGCGGTTTTTTGAGAATGCGGTGATGCTATAGGGGCTTTACGGAGCCGCGGTCGTGCAGACTGACCTCCAGGGTGATTCTGGAAGGCGGAGTCGACGGATCCTTCATGGAACGCAGCAGGAGGTCTGCCGCTTTGGTCGTCATCTCGGTCTTTGAAGAACTGATCGAAGTCAGGCTGAATGGCAGCGGAAGCAGAGAATGAATGTTATCAAAAGATATCAGGGAGATATCGTTTGGAATGGACATTTCCAAAGTCCTCAGACGCGACATGACGTCCCATCCGATGATATCGTTATAGGCTACTATCGCCGTGTAAGCGTTCGCGGCGATTTTTTCTTTTTCACGGATGAAATACTGTCCGAAGTCGTCGAATTCCACCTCGGTGATATCCATATCGCCGCAGCCTCCGCATCCTTCGAGAAAACCCTCGGATCTCTGACGTGAACTGGAGTTATAAATGGGCGTATTGATGTAGAGGATCTTCCTGTGGCCGCGTTCTGTCAGGTGCTGTGCGGCAAGCCGCCCGGCCATATGATCGTCGGACAGGACGTAGTTCATGTCTATGTCGTCGAAATATCGGCCTATGATCACACAGGGCGTATGAAGATTGCGGATATAATTAATATTATCACACGTATAAGGAGTCTGGGTGGGACAGATGATTATACCGTCCACGTTTCTTGAACATGCGGCGATGATCGACCTGCGCTCGATATCCAGCTGCTCGTTTGAATGCATGAAAAAAGCGGAGTAGCCCTTCTGCTCAAAAATCCTCTCGAGCTCCTTTGCGATAAAAGAGAAGTAAGGGTTGGAGAGGTCGCCGAGGATGATGGCGACGGTATTCGTCCTGCCTGTGCGCAGCGAGGTGGCGGAGGCATTGGCTATGTATCCGAGCCTGTCGGCACAGTCCCTGATGACTTTTCTGGTAGCGGGCGAGATGTCGGGCATGTCCTTTAAGGCATGCGATACCGCCGTGACGGAGAAACCTGTCTCGCTCGCTATATCTTTAAGTGTGGGAAGCTTGCCTTTTTTCAGTCTGGTCATATACGACACCCGAAACTCTTTTTCAGTCGTAAATTCTATACTAATTGCGGCAAAAAGTAAATATCGGGATGTTTCTCTTTTTATTCCAGCTTAAGTATCATCTTCAGTACCCGCCGGACACAGTTGCGGACGCAGTCCATGGACAGTCTGCCTTCTCTGATCATTTCCATCGTATGCTCCGGCATTCCGCAGCCCATCTTCAGGTCCGCACCTGCCGCGATCTCGCGGAACTGCACGCCGAAAGTGTACCAGTCGGTGAAAACAGGACCGTCCCAGTTCCACTCCTTACGCAGGATTCCGGTCAGCAGATCGCTGTTCTCGGAGACGCGGATGCCGTTCAGGATATTATACGAGCACATCAGAGTAAGGGGTTCGGCTTCCTTGACGCAGATCTCGAATGCACGCAGATATATCTCGCGCAGGGCTCTCTCCGAGAGCCTCGAGTCCGAGTCGCGCCTGTTCGTTTCCTTGTTGTTTGCAGCAAAATGCTTCGGACAGGCAGCTATGCCGAGAGACTGCGCACCTTTCACCATGGCGGAGGCCAGTTTGCCGGTGAGCAGAGGATCTTCTGAGTAGTACTCAAAATTCCGTCCGCAGAGCGGAGACCTGTGAATGTTTATAGCCGGTCCGAGCCAGATTCCCATGCCGTTTTCCTTCACTTCTTCTCCTATGGCCCGGCCGATTTCATACATCAGTCCCGTATCCCAGCTGCAGGCGAGCGCGGTGGCACATGGGAAAGCGGTGGTTATAACTCCGCATTCGGGCTTTATCCTCAGCCCTACGGGTCCATCTGCCGTCATGACATTCGGGATCCCGTAGACGGGAAGGTCTCCCACACCGAAAGTGTTCGCGCAGCCGCGGTTTGGACGTCCTCCGAGAAGACACACGAGCTGGTCGTCAGAGAGAGCGCTCATGAAATCGTCGAGAGAGAGCCTGCCCTCTGCCACGTCGATAAACTGGGGCAGTGTGGGCGGCCCCCATCCTGAAAAAGGAATATGGCAGTACTGCTCGTCGGGATACGCTCCGCTTGCGGGCAGAATGCCGCGAAACGAGCGGTCCTCGGGGACGTATTCTTTTTTGGCGGGCACGCTCTCAAATGAGCCGTCCTCACGCATGAGCTTTAGCGGAAGCGACGGAACGCAGCGCGGAGAGAGGACCTCGAGCACCCGATCGTCATTCAGTGTCAGCGACCAGTCGACACGCTCGGCATCGCGGACATTTATACCTGCATAAAAAGTGTATTTGCCGTGCTCCAGCACAAATGATGAGGCGTTGATCAGTCCGGTTTCGTCATACGAGGCCAGATCTCTCAGGTTAAAAGATACTCTGAGAGTTTCGGACTTACCGGGCTGGAGAAGCCCGGTCTTTGCAAAACCGACAAGGATCCTCCGGGACTTGTCAAGTCTGCCGCGGGGAGGTTCGCAGTAGACCTGTACCACGCCCCGCCCGCTGCGGTGTCCGGTATTTGCGGTTTTGATCACGAACGTGATCTCATTGCCTTTCGTCACCGCGTGTGCAAAACTCATATCAAAATCAGTATATCCCAATCCATAGCCGAAAGGGTAGAGTACGGAATCCTTTGCCCCCGGTATCGTCTCATAATACCTGTATCCGACAAAGATATCCTCGTTGTATTCCACATAGTCGTCAGATTCAAAGAAACCTGCCGCGGACGGATGATCGCAGATGCTTCCTGCTATGGTGTCGGTAAGTCTGCCTTCCGGCTCCGCATCGCCCAGCAGAACGTCTGCTATTGCTCCGGCGCCTTCTCCTCCTGCCTGCCATGCGAGAAGTATGGAATGAACGCTGCCGTTGTCTTCTGCATGAACGGTGCTGATCAGTTCTCCTGTGTTGAGACAGAGGATACATTTTGGAAATACTTCTGATACACACTGAATCAGTGCTGTTTCATCCTTGGAGAAGGTGTAGCTCTCCGGTCTGCGGTCAGTGCCCTCGCTTTCACGCCGGGAGATGGTTATCAGTGCGGTATCGGTAAAAGCTCTTGCCTGTGCAATAAGCTCATCGGACAGATCGGGCTCCGTGTGTCCTTCATTGCAGGCTGATTCGGATCTAAGAGTTTTATACAGGTTGCTGAGTCTGTCAAAGAGCCTGATCCTGCCCTGAAGTTCCTTCTCTCTCAAAGCGTCGAGCAGATCCGGGATATCATACAGAGTCACAGAACTGCTGCCGCCGCCGCTGGTAACATAGTCTATCTGTGCCTTTCCAAAGACAGCGAGAGCGCTGCCATCTGCCAGAGGCAGGAGTTCTCCTTCGTTTTTAAGCAGCACCATGCCCTCTGCCGCGGCCCTGCGCGCAAGTTCCCTGTGCTCTCTGCAAAAAGTCCGTCTGCTCTCTCCGAGCGGATCAGAGGGCATGAATCTTATCCTTCTCCATTTGACTTCTTTCATTTTCGTCACCTCTTTGTCAGACTGTCCGGATGGCGGTGTCAGGCGCCTCCGGTGCTTTGCCGTATATGATCCAGTCAGATATCCAGCGCATGCTGATCCGGATATCCGTTAACACTGGTGAGCCTGTCCAATACATTTAATCTGAAGACGTTCACCCACGAGACCAGCCAGTCGTTCAGATAACCCGGGTTGTCGATGCAGTCCTCGCGGTGGCCCCATCTGGCCTGATATACGGCTTCGTTCTGCGAGCCGACGGGGCGTTCCATTCCGTGATACATGTTGTTTTTTTCATCGGCTATGCACTGGGTGCAGTTATACCAGATCATTCTGGCGCGTCTGGCCCAGCGCTCGTCGCCTGTCAGATCTGCCAGCCGCAGCCATTCACAGCTCATCAGCTCACCCCATTGGTCTATAGCGGGATGCTGTACTGACACGCTCGTACCGCCGGCAGTATGATAGCCGCATACAGAGATATCGGCCTCGGGACCGTAGGGCACATCGTATACAAACATCCACGAAGCAAAGTAGTAGGAAGCCTTCAGAGCGTATTCAAGGTATTTTTCTTCACGGGTGAATTCGTACAGGTCCAGTGCCGAGATGATCACAGGTCCCGCGGTTTCCTTGTCGACACAGGTGCAGTCGATGGCACCCGCAGTGCAGATGAAGTTGTCCAGATCTCTCTTCATATAAAGATCCAGAGATTTCTCCGCATATTCCAGATAACGCGTCCTGTGAAGTATGCGGTAGCCTTCGCAGAGAGCCATCGTGATAAAAGCTCCGACGGTGCCTCCCTTTTCCTCGCACCTTCCGTCAAAATGCCAGGCCTTGCCAAATGCGTATTCGGGACTGTAATGATCGCAGAAGAAATCCATGATCCTGACCGAAAAATCCAGAAGGTCAGGCCGTTCGATGCCCAGCCTGCGCAGAAGATCCCAGATCCTGAGCATCTCGCAGGCGGCCCAGCCGTTGTTGCAGGTCTCCGGAAGCCAGCCGTTTATATAGTCCACGTTGCTCGCCCAGGACTTTGTCAGATCACGGGGTTTGTAGTTCCAGTTTCTTCCTTCTGTATACCATTCGTAGTGAGCCAGCAGCAGACCGCAGTCAGACTGCTTTTCGGCCCAGGCGTCACAGACCGCAAGCGCCTTGTCAAGCAGTTCCTTATCGCCGCTTTTCTGATACTCAAGCAGGAGCATGCGCGCATTCATCAGATTCTGCCCGCACCATCCGATCTCAAAGAAATCCACGTATTTCAGACCGTCCGGTTCCGGAATGATACCGCTGGCAAAAAGCTCCTTTCCGCGAACGGGACGGAGCAGCGTCAGGATATAGCTGATCCCGAGCCGCCACAGTTCATCGGCACTTCGCTGCGGGCCGATCGGGAAAGGATAGAGCTTCATGGCCCGGTCGAGAACTTCGGTAACTCCGTAGTTTTTCCATCGGGGGCGGGAGATGAGCAGAAAGCATGCCGCGGAGAAACTTTCGCCGGGCCGCAGGGTGATATACCCGTCCATGCGCTCCGCATATTTGTCATTGTCACAGTAGGTCAGAGGCGCTTCGGTGACCGGCCAGTAGATGCGCTGGGAGACTTTGCCGTCACCGGCGGGTCTGACCGATACCGACGAGCGGATGCTGCATTCGTCATCTCCGGAGGCAAAGAGCGCCACGGCGGCCAGCTCATCCTCGGTGACAGAGAGTGACGGTATCGGAGTCCTGTCAAATGAATGGATCCAGGGCTCTCCGCCGGGGCCGAGCATCCCCTTCGGTTCCTTGCCCTCGCCCCATTCATTGCCGTCGTAGCTTACACAGGGTATCACCCAGTGGGTCGGTACAAAGGCAGTAACGGTCTCGAAGATCAGTTTAAAGGTCAAAGTATCCGGCGAATCATTGCGGATCGTATGCCGAAACTCCCATAATCCGTCTCCCCGGTATGAGGAGGCGCGGGAAATATCAAGTCCCGCCTCGGAAGCAGGCGTTTCGGAACCTCCGATCTCCGCAAGCAGCTTTCCAACGCTGCATACGTGTCTGTCGTCAAAAAAGATCCGCTCATTCTCCATACTGAACTCTGACATGGAAATCCCCCTTCTTTCTGTATTTAATAAAGCTTGCAGTCATTACACAGAAACCTATCAGCTCACATATAAAACCGGTGATATTCCCCGAAAAGAACATGAATCCCATATAGAAGACCGAACCTATCATGCCGAACAGCCTCATCCCCTGCTCATTGAGCATAATAACCGCGAACAGGTTCAATAAGCCGCATACGGCAATACATATGGTTGAAAGCCCATGGAAATCCAGCCCGTAGATCAATACGAGCAGTATAAACAGAGCAAATAGTGTTATCAGTTTGTACTGCTTCTTTTTTTTATTTGTAAACTGCCCCAGCAGGTTTCTCAGAATAACAAACAGCGTGTTTTTTATGCCGTCATATGTACCCAGAAACACAAAAGCCAGAATAGCAATGACCCTGCTGATATTGTCCCAGAAGAGGATTTGATGCTTGCGCTTTATAAAACGTGAAATCCAAAAAAACAAATAGCTTATGAAAGTCAGTATTTGTCCGGCTATGATCCACGAAGACGACATCGAACACTCCTTTAACAAACAACTTTATCGTTACAGTAAACTGCTGAAAAAAAACCCGGCGGCACTGCCGGACATTTTTATGATAATACATTCAGTAGATTGTTGCAATCATAATCGAAGCGTTTATCGTATTTTTTTTCCGAACAAAAAATATATAAAAAATAATTTACAAATAAGGGCAAATGTGATATAAGTATAACTGTAACGTTAAAGTAACTTTTTTATTTTACACAAGTACTGTAACGTTGCAGTAAAACCTGGTCCCAAGCAGGGACACAGTGTTTTCAGACAGCAAATCGGCCATGGCCGGCAGTCTGACGTATATAGATCATCGTTTCGGAGGTATCGTCATATGAAGAAAAAAACACTTCTCTGGCTTTTGACCGTATCCATGACCGCCACGCTTCTGGCGGGCTGCGGAGGCGGCGGCAGCAGCGATGAGACTGCTTCGAAAGCGGCTGTCTCAGGCGAAGACGGACCTGCAGTTCCCTATACTGATACTCTGACACTGAGCCTTCTGTATGAGAATGATGCCGGTATAGTCTATCCGGAGGGTGACGGCCCTTCTGATAACGTGGTGACCAGATTCATGAAGGACAAGCTGAATATCGCTTTTGACATGAGCTGGACCGTAGACAAGGGCAATTACGCCGAACAGCTGGATCTGGCCATAGCGTCGAACACAAGACTTCCCGATGTATTCAAGGTCAACAAGCGGCAGATGAGCACTCTTGCGTCAGCGGACCTCATATATGATATGGGCGAACTCTTTGAGAAGTACGCGTCCGACAACCTGAAAAAGGTTCTTGCCTTCAATGATAATGAGGGGATCAAGTCGGCCACGATCGACGGAAAGCTGTACGGCCTCCCTCTTACGAATGACGTGGGAGACGGCGTGTCCATGATCTTTATCCGCAAGGACTGGCTTGACACTCTCGGACTTCAGGTCCCGTCTACGCTGCATGAGCTGATCGACGTTGCAAAAGCCTTCGTGGATCAGAATGTGTCCGGAAAGCCTAACGGCACCATGGGCATCGGTATGGCCAAGGATCTCGGATTCACCTGGGACGTGATTGCAAACGCTTACGGCGGATATCCGGATCTGTGGCGCGAAGGCGCTGACGGAAGGCTCGCATACGGCAGCACGCTTCCCGAGATAAAGGACGGGCTTGCCTGTCTTCGCGAGCTGTATGCTTCCGGGCTTATCAATTCCGAATTTGCTGCCCAGGAGACTTCGAAGCTCGCCCAGTATGTGGCTCAGGGCAGATTGGGTATCTTTATCGGCCCGTTCTGGTACAACAACAACTATATAATCAATAACTTCAATGCCGATCCGGACGCTGACTGGATCGTGGTAAACAATCTGCCTCTCGAGCAGGGCGGCAGTGTGGCTACGAGAGCCTGGAATACCACCTACCGCTGGTGGTGCGTAAGCAAAAAGTGCCCGAACCCCGAGGCTGCGGTCAAACTGATGAACCTCTGGTACGAGATGTGGCAGGGCGAGTACTCCGACTGGTACTGGGATCTTCAGATGTCCGACGAATACGAGGACGTGGATATGAAGACCTATTCGCCGGTATTCTTTGATCCGCCTCTGAAGAACTGCGAGCTGGACCGGAAGCTTCTCGATGCGCTGGAGAGCGGGGACACTTCGAATCTCAATGCAGAGGGTATGAATGCCTACAGCCACCTGACGCTGGATGACGGCTCACCCATAAACCGCAGTTCCATCCTGACCTGGAAGGGTTCCTTCAGGATCCTGAACGATACTTACGACAGCTTCGTCTATGACGCCTACCGCGGACCGACGGATATTCAGTTCTCTGCGATCCAGAGTGTGCTCGATGAACTGGAGACGAACACCTTCATAGATATAATCATGGGCAAAAAGGATGTCAGCTATTTTGACACCTTCGTAGAAGAATGGTACAGCCAGGGCGGAACCGAGCTTACCGAAAGAGTAAATGAGTGGTATGAGAACAACCGCTGATCTCAGAAAAAAGAACAGTTTCAAAAGACACTGGCAGAAGCATGTGATGATGCTCCCGTGCCTGGGACTGCTGCTTCTGTTTCAGTATGTCCCGATGGTCGGACTTGTGATGGCCTTTCAGAACTATGTCCCCTCGAACGGTTACTTCGGTTCGGAATGGGTCGGGCTCTACTGGTTCAAATACATGTTCAATATGGGCAATTTCGGATCAGTAGTCTGGAACACTCTCTTCATCTCCATACTGAAGATCACCACCGCGCTTTTTTCTTCGGTGGTACTCGCGTTGATGCTGAACGAGATGGCGTCAAAGCGGCTGAAGACGCTGATACAGAGCGCGATACTCTTTACCTATTTCATCTCCTGGATAGTCCTGTCGGATATAGTAAAGGATATCGTGGCACAGGACGGCGCGGTAAATCAGATCATCCGCTCGCTGGGCGGAGAAGGGATATCTTTCCTGACTGACGACAAATGGTTCATCGTACTGCTGATCGTCACTAATATATGGAAGGAGATCGGATATAACGCGGTCATCATCTCGGCGGCTCTCTCTGCCATAGACCCGGCGCTGTATGAGGCTGCGGACCTGGACGGCGCGAACCGTTTCCAGAAGATCAGGTTTATCACCGTACCGGCGATAGGGACCACTGTGGCGATGCTTCTGATCCTTGCGCTCGGCGGTGTCCTCAGCGGAGGCTTCGACCAGATCCACAACCTCTATAACAGCACCGTGCTTTCGAGCTCTGATATCATAGATACCTATGTCTTCAGAATGGGTATAAACAGAGGCATGTACAGTCTCGGAACCGCGGTCGGCTTTTTCAAATCCGTGGTCGGAGCGGTGCTTCTCGTATCATCCCACAAAGCCGCGGAAAAATACGCGGGTTACAGAGTTTTCTAGGAGGCGGATATGAAAAGGAAAAAGATATCGGTATTTCAGATAGTAAACGCCTCGATCCTGATACTCATGGCCGTAGTCGGGATACTGCCTTTTATACACATGGTTGCCGTGGCTTTCAGCGGAGGCGCGGCTTCTGCGTCAAACAGCGTCGGACTTTTACCGGTCGACTTCTCTCTGGAGGCTTTCAGGGAAGCTCTGAGTGACGATTCCTTCATGAGATCCGTCGGCATCAGTGCTCTTAGGGTCTTTCTCGGTACGACGATCACCATGGTGCTGACCATACTGACGGCGTACCCGGTGTGCTTTGACAAGAAGGAATTCCCGGCCAGGACCTTTTATGTGGTGTTCATGGTTATCACCATGCTCTTTTCCGGAGGTCTGCTGCCTGCTTACATCCTGAATACCAGACTCGGTCTGGTAAATACGATCTGGGCGCTGGTAGTGCCAGGAGCGATTCCGATCTTCAACGTGATAGTGCTCCTGAACTTTTTCAGGAATATTCCGAAGGAGGTCCGCGAGGCTGCCATAATCGACGGCGCCGATGATTTCCTCTGTCTGAGGAAGATCTACCTGCCCCTGGCAAAGCCTGCGCTCATGACGCTGACGATGTTCTGTATCATAGGACACTGGAACGCCTGGTTCGACGGTCTGCTGTATATGAGAGACAATACGCTATATCCACTGCAGACCTATCTGCAGGTGTATCTGTCCTCGCTCAGCGATATCAAGTCCCAGCAGGACGTCGTACAGATGCTGTCGGTCTCCGACAGGAGCCTGATGTATGCGTATATAGTGCTCTCGTGCATACCCATACTGCTGGTTTTCCCGCTGCTTTCAAAACATATCAAGAACGGTCTGATCATAGGATCGGTAAAAGGATAGATCCAAAGGAGAGAATTATGAGGATAAAAAAGGTAGTTTCGGTCATGCTTGTACTTTCCTTGCTGGCGGTATGTCCCGCTGCGGCAGCCGCAGACGAAGGCGAAGGAAAACTGCTCTTCAAATACGATCCGGCTACTGCGGCCCGGGACTTTAAGTTCTACGACCGCGGCCACTGGACATTCGACGAAAACGGCATCAGCTGCGACAACGACGGAAGGACCGGAGACGATGCCTGGTACTATACCTACACAGGAGTGGATCAGGGCTGGACGGACTATGTGATAGAGGCGGATTTTACGGACGTGGGAGAGGGAGGTATCATCTTCCGTACCACGAATCCCACGGACGATACCGTCGACGCGTTTGACGGGTACTATATCGGCACCGACAGCGACTATCTCTTCGCGGGAATGGATCTGGATGACGCCTGGCACACGATCGCTGATGACGGACCCGACGCGAGCGCGGCATACAAGATCGGATACAAAGCTTCGATGCACTGGAAGATAGTCGTTTGCGGGAATACCTTTACCCTTTATCTTGACAACGGCAAATTTCCCACGATCCAGGTCTGTGACGACACGTATAAGTCAGGCGGTATCGCCATCAGATACAGAGTCTATCCGGGAGATCTCAGCGGTTTTATCAGCAATCTGACAGTCAGGGAACTGACAGGGGAGGACGGATCTGACGTCCCTTCACAGCCTGCCGGGACTCAGACTCAGGAGCCCGCGGGTGAAGCCGGGCAGCCCACGAGCGAGGCGGTGCCTTCTGCCGCGGATGATAATGGCATGCCCGGATGGCTGCTTCCCGTGATCATCGGAGGAGGTATCCTCCTGGCAGGCATACCGATGGTCTTTGCGCTGACATCCAGGAAAAAGAAACCCGAATAATCAGGGAGAAATATGATGAAACGCGGATTATTGAAAAAAACAGGCACACTTGTGCTGACTCTGTCGATGCTTGCTGCGGCCGGCGCTTTTGTGCCGGTGAGTGCCGGTGCGGACACCGTCGGCAAAAAGGAAGTGGATCTGTCGGAAGGATATACCGTCAGCCCGTCTGCCATTACGGTGTCTGTCAGCGACAGGAGCCTTAATACGGTCAGGTCGGAGATCTTCGGCGGGAACCTCAGCTGGATCGACGAGGGTCAGGGTACCTGGAATACGGAAGCAAATGAGCCATACGACGTAATGATCGAGAAGCTGAAGCATACTGGACTCTATCATCTGAGGTATCCGGGCGGGATCGAAGGAGATTACTTCCACTGGAAGGACTCGCTGGGCCCGCTGGCGGAAAGAAAGCCGCAGATCGACTGCTTTTCCAGGGAATATCCGACGTTTGACGGCTATAACGGCGTGGAGTATCCCTGCGAATTCGGCGTAGACGAATTCCTCAGAGTCTGTGAGGCGGCGGATATGGAAGCCACGATCCAGCTCAACGCGGGAAGCGGTACTCCGGAGGAGGCAGCGGAATACGTGCAGTATCTGAAGGACAAGGGCTTTATGGACAAGGTCGAGTCCATCTGCGTGGGAAATGAAGTCTGTATGGCAGCGGAAAGCGTGGATACGATGTCCATTACCAAAAACCCGGTGGACTATGCCGAATTCTGCAATCAGGTCTTTGACCTCGTGGGTCCCGAAGTCGTGGACTCCGATGATATAGAGCTCGGTGTCATAGGGATCACGCCATCCCATCCGCTGTGCGCATATAAGAACTGGGACGCTATCGTTCTTGATACTCTCGCGCCGAGGATCGATTTCATAGACGTGCATATCGGATATGCGTATTACTCTCAGCAGGATGAGAGTAAGGAAGACTGCGTGAGATGCTTTCTGGCCGCTCCGCTCTGGGTAAAGGGCATGATAGAAGAGGAAAAATCTATCATTGCCGAATACGGCGGAGAACATGCGGACGATATCGGCATACAGATATCAGAGTGCGGGCCTGTTGGAGGAAAATACCCCAATTCTCTCGCTGCTTCGCTTTTTACCGCGGATTTCTACAATACAGTTCTCGCCGAACCGAAGATCTCGTCGACGGATTATCTGCCCGTGCTCAACCACTACGGTTCCGCGCAGCTCATCGGCTCCTGCGTTTTCTCGGGAGCTTCGGCTACGGAGACCTACTGGGACAACTGTTCAAGCCATGTCTTCAGATGGTATTCGGAGCAGGTGGGCAGGGACGTTCTGGAATGCACGCTTGACGGAGCAGAGACCTTTGACTCCGTTCCGGTAGGCCTTGTACCGGAGATTACCGGCGTACCCGAAGGTGCCGTGTCGGTATATTACGATGAGGCTTCCGGAGAGGGAACGGTATTTGTCATCAACAAATCTCTCGACCGGGCTTTGAATTTCGATATCTCATTGCCATTCGGACAGGCGGAGATCACGGGCGTCACCGAACTGTGGGACGAAGATCCGACTGCCTGCAATCAGGTCGCGGACCCTCAGCATGTAATGCCGGCATATTACGACAGCTTTAACGGAGCTTTTGACGGCGGTCTGACCGTCACCTCCAGACCCGTTTCGCTGGTAAGGATAGATTTTACCTCCGCTTCGGGCATGAAAGTCAGATACGGCGATGCACAGCAGGCAGAGACACAGACATCCGAGGCTGAAGCTTCGGAGCCTTCACAGGCTGCGCAGCCCTCAGATGAGGCCGAAACGTCCGCTCAGGCAGGCACGGGCTCCGATGTCACACCGATCGTTATCGCCGGGATTGCCTCAGGTGCCGTGGCAATCGGCGCGCTGGCGCTTATTGCGGTAATAAGGATAAAAAAGAACAGAAAATGATCCAGAGGAATCAATAATGGCATACACTTTTTCAAATCCCGTATACGGAGGTCAGGATCCGTTCGTCTGCAAAGGAGACGACGGCTACTACTTCGTAGCCGAAAAAGCGGGATCCGGATCGATAGAGGTATTCCATTCGGACCGCCTGACGCGGCGGGGAGTCTCTCATATCGTTTACCGCGCGGAGGAGAGCGGAGAATCGTCAGCAGATCTCTGGGCTCCGGAACTCTGGCATTTTAACGGAAAATGGTACATATACTATGCCGGAGCAAGCCGGGCAGGACAGGAATACTGGTGTACGCACCGTATGTTTGTGCTGGAGGCGGACCATCCGCTGGGACCCTACAGCTCTCCGGTA
Source organism: Lachnospiraceae bacterium (assembly GCA_017445585.1). Classification (GTDB taxonomy): domain Bacteria; phylum Bacillota; class Clostridia; order Lachnospirales; family Lachnospiraceae; genus UBA3774. Next base: position 14,660 of record JAFSTX010000056.1, on the reverse strand, counting down.
AAGCTGGATCTTCGCACCGGCGGCAGGGAGCAGATGGCCATAGACGGCAGCGTACTTCAGCTCGCTGAGAATGATTTCGTAATCTTCTATATGGGCAGGGATGAAGAAAGAGAACTTAACTGCCTGTATATGGCCAGAATGGATTCGCCGACACATGTGTGCGGCGAACCGGTACTGCTCTCAGCGCCCGAGCTGCCCTGGGAGAGCGATATAAACGAAGGACCTTTTCCCATATACAGGAACGGACGGGTCAGCCTGCTGTACGCAGCAAATGCCGCGCATCTGCCGGAATACTGTCTGGGCCTTCAGATCTGCGACGATCCCTCCCGTATCATGGATCCCGGTGCATGGCACAAACTCCCGGAGCCGCTGCTTACCCGCTCCGGAAATGTCATAGGACCGGGACACGGATGCATAGTCTCTTCACCCGACGGGACTGAAGACTGGCTGCTCTATCACAGCAAATTCGATCACGACTATACCCTGCCGGGCGGCTGGAACCGGGTGGCAAATCTGCTTAAGGTCACATGGAAGGACGATGTCATACCGGTATTCGGGGAACCTCATCAGCTGGGTGCTCCGGTGACGCCTCCGTCGGGAGAAGCGGATCTGCCGGAGGGCAATGATATCGATCTGAGGCTCGGAGAGGAATGCATCGGCTGCTTTGAAGCCTATACATATTCACGTGAGGATACGGTGTGGACTTCGGATCACTGCATCAGGATAGACGGGAGCATCTGGCCGGACTTCGGCGACAAGCTCATTCTCAGAGAAGCCTTTTATGGCGACTGTGATATCCTGCTTGAGCTTCACAATATTTCCGGATCCGGCAAGGCGGGACTGCTCTTCGGAGTGGATCTGCCTGCCGCTGGAGCCGTACACTGGAGAGGATTCGGGGTCTTTGGCGACCGAGCGGGTCATGTGGAGCTGGTGCGCTCCGACGGCAGCAGAATAGAAACGATAAAGAAAAAACATCTCATCAACGAGGGAGAATGGAAGCTGGAGGTCCGCGTCAGCGGATGCACGGCGCAGATTACTGCGGACGGTGAGATTCTGTTCACATACAGAAACACGAAGCCCATAACGGGGCAGACAGGTCTCGGAACTCTCGGCGGAGACGCGGAGTTCCGCAAATTGAAGATTAGCGGGGTGCAGAGATGAAGAGATTGTTGAGTATCGTCCTGTCGCTGATACTGTGCCTGCAGACGGTGAGTCTGCTGCCGGTCAGATCACAGGCAGAGGAAAGTCAGATTATGCTTTCACAAAGTGATTTTACCGCTCTCGGAGGGACGTGGAGCTATGATGCGGGCAAGGTCCTTCTGAATTCCTGCGACGCATCCGTTCCCTGGCCCAAATATATAGCCAGGGGTGAATATACGAACTATATCATAGAAGCCGATATGGTTGGGGTCAAAGAGGGAGGCTTTGTCTTCAGAACTCATAATGAAACGACGGCGGCAGACGGCTTCGGAGGATATTTCATCGGCTATGACAGCAACTACGCTTTTGCAGGAATTGACAACAGCGGCTGGTCTACCGTCAGCTTCGGAGGGCTCGAGGCAAATGCTTCCGCTCGGCTGGAATACAGGGAAAACGCACATTGGAAGGTCGTTGTCAGCGGCAATACATTTACCCTGTTTGTCGATGATATGGCAAAGCCCGTCATCCAGGTCTGCGATGAGACCTATACCTCCGGCGGCTTCGGTATCCGCCTTCGCTATCGCGACGGTGAGGACCCGGGCCATGTCGAGAATCTCAAGGTGACTCCGATAGCAGACTCGGAAGCGACATATACCGATATGAGCGAGGGCACCTACGATCGCTGGATCAAGCGTCTTATCGCTCAGAATCCCGCAGCGGACAATCAGGGCAGGTTTATCTGCACGGGGGCTTCGCACATCGAGTTCTGGGATGATCTCAAGGAGGATTTCGAACCGATCGAGGCTTTGAATTTCGGCATGGGCGGATCACAGATCTCACATCTTATCGGACATACAAAGGAACTCATCGCCGATTACAACCCTTCAGGGATATTGCTCTTTACCGGAGGAAACGACTGGGCAGCGGGAGTATCCATGAGCGATATCAAGACGAGGTACACGGCGTTGATCGATGAGATCAGGACACAGATGCCCGACGCCCCGGTATTCTTTGCCTCGGGAATAACACCGAGGCCATCGCGCAGCACCGAAGCGGATATGGCTTTTATAGCTGAGGTAAACGCATATGTAAGAGAGCTCTGCAGCACCGACAGCAATATGTATTATATAGGCGCAGAGACATATCTGGAATACAGTGACGGAACGGTCAACCCTTCGCTTTTCAGAGATGACCGTATCCATTTTAATGAAGAAGGTTATGATAGAGTGGCCGCTGTCATAGTCAAAAAGGTCATGGAAGTGATGCGGCCCGATTATCTGGCGGAGCATCCGATCGAAGAGCCCGTGATCGAAGATCCGCCCGCAGCAGCGGTCATATCGCCCTATGAGGTGTACACCGATGATTTCTCGGCGGATACCATATCAAATTACCGCGTCGCCGGACCTGACAACGGTGCCTGGGGCAACTGGAAGATAGCTGACGGAATCCTCAGTGTAACCGGTAATCCCGGTGCTCACTGGTGGGGCAGCAGTATCCTGCTGGACGGTGTACGCTATGAGGATTTCATTATGGAATTCGACGTGGAGGCCACCACGGGCTATGGAGTGATACTGCGTGCCCAGGATGATGCCAAAACCCCCGGAAGCGGACTGAACAAATGGTTTTCGGGCAACGCATGCGTGGTGATGCTTTGGGATCCGTCAAATGACAACGCACGCGCGGAGATCCAGGACTATGACGGCACTCCGACAAGTCTGGCAAAGATAAGTGATGTCGGCATGATGAAGAATACACACTGGAAGATCACTGCCGACGGAAGCAGCATCAGCTTTGAGATCACCGACAGCGGCGATGCCGCGCACAAGGTGGAATATACACTGACTGATCTCAAATACACATCCGGTCTTGTGGGCTTTTACAATCTGGTGGGCGAGGGCTATACGTCCATGAAGGTGGACAATCTCAGCATCACCCCGATCAACGTCATACCTGTGTACGATATTTCCTGGGAGGACGACTTCGAGAAGCAGAAGGGTGCTGCCTATACCGCTTACGGCCTCTGGTGGAACGATGCGGTCTCGCTGGGATCCGGCGCCGATTACGGCGGATATCTCGCAAATGAAGGCGGAAGCGGTGCCGGCCTGACATATTATTATCTCAATGACTATGAATTCATCGATCTGACCATGGAATTTGACGTGGTCTCCGTAAAGCCGGGTGCGCAGTACGGAGTGGTGCTCCGTGCGGGAGATCCGGGTCCCGGAGCCGATCAGGCGGACGGATATACCGTGATGTATGACGGCAGCTGGATCTTTGCCGGAAAACTCGACGGCAGCTTTACACAGCTTACCGAGACTCCGGGCAGATACGCCTATAATCCTTCAAATGACGGAGTGACGCCTTCTCACTGGAAGGTGACCGTATCGGGTTCGCTGATTTCCCTGTATCTTAATGACAGTACGGAGCCTGCGATCCAGGTCATGGACAGTGCCTTTAGGGAAGGGCTTGTCGGATTCAGAGCCTTTGCTCCCGCGGGCAGCATCGGTAATGTAATCATAGATAACCTGAAGATAAGCGGGACTTCGCATTCCGAGCCCAGGGTTCCCACAGATCCCGACATACCTCCGGGACCTGTGATCCCCGAAAAGCCGGAACTGGGCGGACTCTTTGATGAAAAGGACGTGATCAGATCCTCCGGCGCGGGCAGGTACGATACCGCCATAGCCACCGCAGACAAACTGAAGCAGGCGCTTGGCAAGGAGTCGTTCGATACGATAATCATTGCCTCAGGCAGCGGCAGCGGCGCCTCGGGTAAGTTCCCCGACGCACTGGCCGGTTCATATCTCGCGGCTGTAAAGGGTGCCCCGATTCTCATGGTGGGAGCTGACGGCTCAGCTTCCGACAAGGCCCTGGCCTATGTCAGCTCAAATCTTGAGTCCGGAGGCAAAGTGTATCTGCTGGGCGGTACCGGAGCGGTACCCGCAGGTATAGAGTCTTCCCTGAAGAGCATGGGTGTCACGGCCGTGAGGCTGAGCGGCCCGAACAGATATGCCACGAACCTCAGCATTCTGGCTGAGGCCGGGGTGGCTGACGGAGCGGATCTGCTCATAGCCGACGGAGCGAATTTCGCGGACGCGCTTTCCGCATCCGCTCTCGGCAAACCGATTCTTCTGACAGACAAGAGGAGCGCAGCTCTGACTGCGGACCAGAAGGCCTTTATCAGCGGGAGGAATTTTGCACATATCTATATCCTGGGAGGCACGGGAGCAGTCCCCGAGGCCCTGGAAAACGAGATCAGGTCTCTGGCGGGCGGAACCGAGGTCAAACGTCTTAAGGGATCCGGCAGATATGAGACTTCAGCGGCTATAGCTGCAGAGTTTTTCGCGGATGCAAAATGCGTCACTCTTGCTACAGGTGAGAACTTCCCCGACGGACTGACAGGCGGAGCGCTGGCATATGCTCTGGGAGCCCCGCTCCTTCTGACGTCGAACAGACAATTCGGCGCGGCAGCTGAATATGTCGCTTCCAGATGCATCACAAAGGTACTGGTATTCGGCGGAAGCGGCGCGATAAGCGACGATGCGATAGCGTCAATAACAGCCAAGTAGGAGATAAAAGATATGATAAAACGGAAACCGCTTATCAGGGGAAGAGCACTCATACTGTGCACGGTGATGCTGTGCACGGCGGGCGTCCATTGCCCTGCGCCAACCATTGGAGCGGTTTCCGTCAGTGACGGTGCCATGAAGATAGACCTGTCAAAAGAGGAGTATGCATATTCTGACCAAAAGATCACTGCAAAAGTGACTAACAGGGCGGTGAACACGGTCAGAGAAGAGATCTTCGGGGGCAACGTAAGCTGGATCGATGACGGATACGGCCTGTGGGATCCGGCAGCCGGCGCTCCGGAGGTAAATCTTCTTGCCGCATTGAAAAACAGCGGAATAACACATCTGCGCTATCCGGGTGGCATCGAGGGAGACTATTTTCACTGGAATGAGACCGTAGGAGAGATGTCGTCCAGAAAGGACCAGATATACTGCTTTTCTTCGGATTATCCCACATATGACGAAGTGAACGGAGTCGCTTATCCCGTGACCTTCGGGGTGGACGAACTCTTTACCGTATGCAGGGACGCGGGCATCAAGGCCACGATCCAGCTTAACACCGGCAACGGCACTCCGCAGGAGGCTGCCGCATATGTTTCGTATCTTAAGCAGAAAGGCTATATGGATGACGTGGAGTCAATCTGCATAGGCAATGAATCCTGTATGGCGGCAGAGACTGTGCCGGGGCTGAAAGTTACGCAGACACCGGACGAATATATCGCATTTGCGCAGAACACTCTCGATCTCATAGGTCCGAGGACCGTGAACGACCCTGACGTGGAGCTCGGAGTGATAGGCATCACACCTTCGCATCCTCTCTGCAGGTACAGCGGCTGGGACGCGAGGATCCTGGAGGCGCTCGCGCCGCGTATCGATTTTATCGACGTACATATAGGCTATTCGTATTACAGCCAGAAGGATGAATCTGCAGAGGACTGCGTAAGGTGTTTCATGGCCTCGGCAAAATGGATCGAAGACATGATCCGTGAAGAGGAGCAGCTGATATCGGTATACGCCGGGGATTATGCGGACGATATCGGGATCCAGATCTCGGAGTGCGGTCCGGTGGGAGGCTTATATCCGAATTCTCTGGCCGGGGCAATTTTTACCGCAGACCTCTACAGCACGATACTGAGACATCCGTCGGTCACGGCCACAGACTATCTGCCTGCCCTGAATCACTATGCTTCGGCGCAGCTGCTGGGATCATGCACATACAGGGGAGTCTCCGGATACGACGTATTCTGGGACAACTGTGTAAGTTACGTGTACAGATGGCTTTCATCGCAGAGAGGCCGCAGTGTGCTCGAGACCGTATCGGCCGGAGGGGAGACCTTTGACAGCGCAGCTGTGGGCCTTGTGCCGGCGGTGAGCGGTGTTTCCGCAGGTATGGTGCAGACATATTACGACGGGGACAGCGGCAAGGGCAGTATCTTTGTAATAAACAGATCTCTGGACAAAAACCAGAGCTTTGACATCTCGCTGCCGGTGCAGTCTGCGCGCATTACCGGCGTCACGGAGCTGTGGGATGCGGATCCGACCGCTGCGAACTCTTACCGGAACACGGGCAGGGTGAAGCCGTCGGAATACGGGGAATATAACGGAAGGTTTGACGGGAAGATCGCATTGACGACCAAGCCGGTCTCTCTCGTAAAGATAGATTTTCAGGCTTCCGGATCGCCGGACGGAATGCAGTGGAATGACAGTTTTGATACCGATTCCACAGGCTTTTACAGACCCTTCGGTCCCGACAACGCCGCATGGGGCACGTGGAGCGCCGAAGACGGCGCGCTTACGGTTCATGGAAATACGGGCGCGCAGTGGTGGGGCAGCGGAGCACTGATCCTGGGAGGGATCTACCGTGACTTCGTGATGGAATTCGATGCGGACGTCAGCGCCGGTTACGGGGTGATGCTGAGAGCACAGGACGACGCGCTGACCCCGGGCAAAGGTCTGAACACATGGTATGGCGGCAACGGCGTGACGGTCATGCACTGGGTGCCCGCGGAGGCCGGTGCAAATCTGGCCGTTTATGATTACAACGGAAGCAATACGCAGCTACACAGCGTAAAGGACATAGGACGCATGAGCCGGGCTCACTGGGTCGTCACGGTCTGCGGCAATGAATACGGTATCGAGATAACGGACAGAAACGATCCGGCCCATGTCGTCAGATTCTCGTTTACGGATGACAGATATGAGTCCGGATATATAGGCTTTTACAATCTGACTTATGAAGGAATGACGACCCTCAGGATCGATGACCTTGCGGTCACACCGATCAGACCAAAGCCCGATATCTTTGACGGGGCCCGGATCGTCAGGTCCTCCGGCAGGGACAGATATGATACTGCCATCGCCACGGCGGGCAGACTGAAAAAACTGCTCGGGATCGATGCCTTCGATACGGTCATAGTGGCCTCGGGCAGCGGAAACGGGTCGGCAGGAAAGTTCCCCGATGCGCTGTCGGGCTCGTATCTGGCCGCCGCATACAGTGCGCCGGTGCTGATGGTCGGCGCCGACGGGACTGCCGTGGACCGTGTATCGGCTTATATCAGGGAGAACCTGGCACAGGGCGGCAGGGTGTACATCCTGGGCGGCACCGGGAGCGTACCGGCCTCTATGGAGGATGCGCTTCACGGGATAGAAACGGTGAGACTCTCGGGCAGGGACCGCTATGCTACGAATCTGATGATCCTCGCGCAGGCAGGCGTCTCTGACGGGGATGATCTGATGATAGCGGACGGCGGAGGTTTTGCCGATGCCCTTTCGGCATCAGCTCTTGGCAGAGCGATCCTTCTGACAGACAAGCAGAGCGGAAGGCTCACCCCGGAACAGGAGATTTTCCTCGGGAGCAGGGATTTCGGGCACATATATATTCTGGGAGGCAGCGGAAGCGTGCCTGAGAGCATAGAGAGCGGGATCCGGGCCCTGGCAGCTGCGGCCGAAGTGGAGAGGATCAGCGGACGGAACAGATATGATACGTCTGTCGCGATCGCGGAGAGGTTCTTTCCGACTGCGGACTGTGTGGCTCTGGCTCTCGGGACGAATTTCCCGGACGGTCTGACCGGAGGTCCTCTGGCATACGCTCTGGGAGCGCCGCTGGTGCTTACGGGAAACGACAGTTACATGCAGGCTGCGGATTACGCGGCAGCAAAAGAAGAAGTAAAGCTTCTCGTATTCGGAGGCACGGGCACGATCAGCGATGAGACACTGGATGCGATAAGAGGTAAATAAAGGATGTTTTGCGGCCCGGAAGGCCGCTTCGGATAGCGTATCAGAGACATACAGGAGGTATGAAGATGAAGAGATTTATTGCTGTGGTGCTGACGGCGGTAATGGTGCTCGGACTTGCGGGAAGCCTTCCCGTCAGGAGCGAGGCCGCACCTGCAGTCAGCGACGCGGAGTGGTCGGACGATTTCTCTGCCGATACTATTGCCGATTACAAAACCACAGGTCCGGATAACGGCGCCTGGGGTAATTGGCATGTTTCGGACGGCAAACTGAAAGTTACGGGTAATCAGGGTGCGAACTGGTGGGGCACAATGCTTTTGCTCGGCAACGTATCCTATAAAGATTTCGTGATGGAATTCGATGCGAATGTCGGAGCGGGATACGGTGTGGTCCTGAGGGCCCAGGACGATGCCTCAACCGCCGGCGAGGGACTGAACAAGTGGTTTTCCGGCAATGCATACGTCATCTGGCACAACAGACCCGTGGAGAGCGACGCGGCGATCACGGTCTATGATCATAACGGTTCGCAGACAGTGGTGCGCGCAGCGCAGTCTGCAGCTGCCGCAGGTCATGTGCACTGGAGGATAGTTGCCGAGGGCTCTGATTTCGTAGTGGACGTTACGAATGCGGATGACGGCTCGGCGATAGCGTCTTTCTCGTTCTCCGACAGCAGATATGCATCGGGAATGGTCGGATTCTATAATCTGACAAAGGAGGGCCTCGATACCTTTGCCGCTGACAACCTGAAGGTCACTCCTATAAACAGCACACTCTTTGAGGATGACTTCTCGGATCCCGATCTTGGTGAGTATTTCACCGCCGGACCGGATAACGGTATATGGGGCAGCTGGGCGGTTGCCGACGGCAGGCTTCAGGTCACGGGCAATGCCGGAGCGCAGTTCTGGGGAACCTCCATCCTCACAAATGCTGATTACGATAACTTCATCATGGAGTTTGACGCTCCCGCGGTAAATACCGGATACGGCGTGCTGCTGAGAGCAGGTGATGACGGAGAGGGAGACAAGACCGGACTTAACGCCTGGAATTCCGGAGATACCTACAATCTCATGCATAATCTGCCTGTGGAGAGCAACGCCAATATAGAGGTCAAAAAGTTCACAGGCAGCTCCGAGACCATTGGTACGCTCGCTGGTGTGGGAGCCATGAGCGCAGCCCACTGGAAGATAGCCGCGTGGGGAGATATGATCGCTTTCCGCGTTACAGATATGAACGACGCCTCTCACAGCTTTGAGTATATCATAAAAGACAGCTCATATACCGCGGGACACGTCGGATTCTATAATCTGGTGGATGCAGGCGTGACCAGACTTAAGGTAGACAACCTTACGATCAAGGGCTATAAGGCCCCTGATGCCCAGCCCGAGCCCGTAAAGAAGTCGCTCGAGTGGACCGATGATTTCAATCACGGCAAGGGCGGCGCATATACCGCATACGGCTGGTGGTGGAACGATTATGCATCCTCTCATTCGGGAACCGACTACACCGGCACTCTGGGTAACGAGGGCGGCGATGAAAGCGGTATTACTTACTACTATCTGAAGGATTATATCTTTGACGATTTTACCATGGAGTTTGATGTGGTAAATGTGGCTGCGGGCGCTCAGTACGGTGTGGTCCTGCGTGCCGGCAATCCCGGAGCGGGAGCCGATCAGGGTGACGGTTATATTGTAATGTATGACGGAAGCTGGATGTTTGCGGGCAGGATCGACGGACATTTTACACAGATTACGAATACGCCCAGTCGCTACGCGTATAATCCCGGCGATAACGGTATCACCCCGACCCACTGGAAGGTAGTGGTCTCTGGCAGTCTGATATCCGTATACCTGAACGGCAGTGATACCGCGGCCATCCAGGTCAGGGACAATACGTTTACTGCGGGACAGGTCGGTTTCAGAGCCCTGGCTCCCGCAAATGCGGCAAGCAGCTTTGTAGTGGATAATCTGAGCATAAGGGGCACCGGTCCCGCGACGCTGGTAAATGCGCCTGTGCTTAAGGCGGAGCGCTTTACGCTCACCGACGGCATGGGAGTAAATGACATCGTGGACGGCTTTGATGCAGCGAGCATGAGCTATGTGATGGACGAGCTCAAATGGCCCGGAGTATATACCGTAAGATTCACAGCTAAGGGCAACTGCCTCTTTGAGGATGAGACCGATACCAGAGATCTGACATTCGAGGTCGCTCTCGATCAGGATACAGGCTCGGACGCGTACATGATCATGAACGCGGAGATCACCGATACCGTAGCCGCCGTGATCAGAGTTAAGCTCGCTGACGGCGTGGCTGATTCCTATGACAGCATCGTCATGAGCGCCAGAGTGGGCAGCAATGAGGCAGAGGAGCTTGCACCTGAATCCTCGGAGTCCGGTTATCTTACCTTCAGGATCAGAGAAATCTACTCACAGTGCATGACCGACAGGATCACCGCTTCTGTTATCGGCAGAAAGGCCGGAGAGGCCGATGCTGTGCTGTGTGGAATCACCGGCGGTATCAGCGTGGCAGAATACTGTGATCTCGTTGCCGAGCAGAATCCTGCAGCTGACAAGCTCCTTGCATTTATGGCAAATATGCTCAGCTTCGGCTCCGAGTGTCAGAAATATGCCGGCTACAGGACAAATGATCTGGCTATAACCGGACGTACCTGGGCAGAAGGCCTGACAGGCACAGCTGCTCCCGCTTCGTCGGATTTTGAAAAAACATATACGGGGAATTATACCGGAAGCGAGAGGATCTCTGCGGTAAGCCTCAGGATCGAAAACAAGATTTCCGTAATCTTCAAAGCTATCGCGGCTGATCCCACCGGTGTAAAGATAACCGTATCAGGTGACGGCATAGATTCTGCGGAGTATAACCTCGCAGATCTTGCGGCAGGCGCCGACGGCAGATATGTGATCAGTGTCGGAAGGCTGGGACCTGACAGCTATGATTCGGTAATCACCGCAAACCTGACAAAGGGTGCCGTTCTGCTTCAGACCGTGAAATACAGTGTCAATACTTACTGCAAAAATCAGGTGTCTGATACAGCGCTCACTTCACTGCTGACCGCGATCTACAACTACGGTCTCTCCGCCGAGGCTCTCAGAAGCTGAAGCCCGGCAGAAGCTTTAAAGAACTGCTCCGGGGCACACAGCGGCCCCGGAGCAGGTAAAAAGACAGCTGTGGCATAACGAACATGAAAACAATGCAGTGCCGGAAAGAACCGATCGGATCAAAGGCACGTTTATATACACGATTATTCTGACTTGGAGGAACAGGATGCGCAGATCATTTGCATTTATACTCGGCCTGATACTTTGCCTGCAGATCCTTGCCGGCCCGGGCAGTTCTACTACTGCTCTGGCTGACGGAGAGGATCAGACATCGTCGGGTTATACGAATGACTTTTCATCCGACACGATATCGGACTTCACCGTTACCGGGCCGGATAACGGAGCATGGGGCACCTGGAACGTTACCGACGGCAAGCTTTGCGTTACCGGCAACCAGGGTGCAAACTGGTGGGGCACTACTGCTTTGCTCAGGGACCGTATTTTCAGCGATTTTGTCATGGAATTCGATGCTGATGCGATCTCGGGATACGGTGTTATCATCCGCATCGGTGCTCCCGAGGCTCTCGGGTCCTGGTACGGCGGAGATGCGTATGCCATCATGCACTGGGATCCCGCCGAGAACTGGGCGTCTTCGGACGTTAGGCTTTTTAACGGATCTGGTTCGCAGGGCGGGACGCTCCTTAAGTCTGCGGGTGCGCTTCATAAGGCATCTTCCGTTCACTGGAAGATAGAAGCAGCCGGAAATACCGTATCATATACGATCACGGATAATGCCGACAGCGGCAATACGCTCTCCTGCACGCTCGAGGACAGTACATATTCTGCGGGATACATAGGTTTTTACAACCTTACCTCTGACGGTGTAACTTCACTTAAGATCGATAATCTGACCATAACAGGCACGGCGTCCGATGCGCCTCAGATCCCGGACGTGGACTATACTGTCACCGAACCTGAGGCACAGATCAGCTGGGACGATGACATGAGCAGCGGAAAGGGTGAGAACTATACGCCTTACGGTCTATGGTGGAATGATGCCGTTTCGTCGATGACGGGTGCGGACTACAGCGGAGTTCTCGGTAATGAGGGCGGTAAGTCTGACGGGTATACATATTATTATCTTGACGAATATGAATTCTCTGACCTTGTGATGGAATTTGACGTGGTATCCGCCGCGGAAAAGGCACAGTACGGGGTGATGCTGCGCGCATCGGACCCCGGCCCCGGAACGGATCAGGGGAATGGCTATACGGTCATGTACGACGGAAAGTGGGTCTTCGCGGGGAAAATGAACGGGTCCTTTACTCAGATCACCCGGACTCCCTCTCAGCACGTCTACAATCCCGCGGAACACGGCGTTACGCTTACTCACTGGAAGGTGGTCTGCTCGGGCGGCAATATAGCTGTGTACTTTAACGGAAGTGACGAGCCGGCGATCCATGTATATGATGAAACATATAAAAAGGGACAGGTCGGCCTGCGTGCCTTTGCCCCCGCAGGAGTTACGGGGAGTATTATCATAGATAATCTCAGGGTGTGGGGCGTCGGTGATAAGGACGGGGACGATACGCCTGATAAGCCTTTTGTGCCGGAACCGGATATTCCGGTCACGGTAAATGTGGAGGAGCCTGAGGCAAAAATCAGCTGGAAAGACGATATGAACAGCGACCGCGGCGGAAGTTATACGCCTTACGGACTGTGGTGGAACGACTCGGTATCCGCGATGACGGGAACCGACTACAGAGGCGTCCTCGGCAACGAAGGAGGTTCGGTTCCGGGGTATGTATACTACTATCTGAACGGATATACCTTTGAGGATCTTGTGATGGAATTCGACGTGGTCTCTGCGTCCAAAGAGGCACAGTACGGCGTGGTGCTGCGGGCAGGGAAGCCGGGACCGGGCACGGATGAAGGCAACGGATATACGGTCATGTACGACGGAAAGTGGGTCTTTGCCGGAAAGATCGACGGCAGCTTTACTCAGATCACGGAGACGCCGCATATCGCCTCGTATAATCCTGCCGCGCACGGACTTACGGTCACGCATTGGAAAGTTGTGTGCGTGGGTAATAATATACTGGTTTATTTTAACGGCAGTGACAATCCGGCCATCTGGGTCAAGGACCCGACATACACAAAGGGACAGGTAGGCCTGCGGGCTTTTGCGCCAAAGAATACCGTAAACAATGTAGTCATCGATAATCTGACGGTAAAGGGCACGGGGACATATACAAAGCCAAAGGGTCTTTCCATCAGGTCTTATGACCTTGACACCTATGATTTTGAGTGGAACGACAGCTTCGATACGTCGACTTTCACATCGTATCTGGCTTACGGACGCTGGTGGAACAACGCGCCCTCCGAGACAAACGGCACCGATTACAGCGGTATCGTGGCAAATGAGGGCGGTATAGGCGACGGTATCTGCTATTACTATCTGCGCAGATACAAGTGGGCGGATTTTACCATGGAATTCGACGTGTCGAAAGTGGATAAAAGCGCTCAGTACGGCGTGGTGCTGCGCGCGGGCAAGGCTACGCCCGGCGCCGACGACTGTGACGGATACACGATTATGTACGACGGAGACTGGATCTTCGTTGGGCGGCTGGATGGAAAGTTCAATCAGATAAAGAGCGATGTATCAGCTTATGCTTATAATCCGAAAGATAACGGAATAAGGCCGAAACACTGGAAGGTGGTATGCCGCGGAAACCTCATAGAGCTTTATCTGAATCATTCGGACAAGGCTGTGATCAGAGTCACAGACAACGCTTTCAAGTGCGGGTTCGTCGGCTTCAGGACATTCGCGAAGATGGGGGAGCAGACTAACGTCATATTCGATAACCTGAAGATCCGGGGCACAGTGCTTCACGAGGAATTGTCCACCAGAATGAATTCGAACCGGAGAAGCGGTGATCTGAAGGACTATTCGCAGCTGACGTTATATGAGAAAAGGGCAAACAAAGTGATTGAAGAAGCTGTTGCACCGACGGTTCCGGAACCGGTGAGCGAGCCTGCGTCCGATCCGGCGGCGGAACAGGTTTCACAGGCGCCTGCGGGTGAGCAGGGCGGCGGATCGTCCGCTCCGGGTTTCCTGCTTCCTGCGGTCATCGGAGCTATCGCTCTGGCGGCCGGCGCGGAGGTCTTTTTCCTGATAAGAAAACGCAGAAGAGATAGTAAAAATCAGTAATGGTACTGGGAATGCGGCAAAAAGAGGTAATTATAATGAGAAAAGAATACATCGGACCTGAGGAACTGCTGGTGATGACGGACATAGATGACGGAGAGGTGATAATGAATTCACTGACGATCGATCTCCCGGAGGAAGAGATAGAAGCGTAAGTGATGAAAACGGCTGCTGCTTCATCTGATGCGGCCATACAGTCAGTCAGAGAGCGTTTCCGCAAAAAAATCTCTTCCGGGATGTAAAACAAAGAGCGTTCCTGTAAAACACCCCTTCCGGGATTTAAAATCGGAAGGGGCGTTTTGTTGTTGTGCGCCTGGCGGCGCACGTTTCTAACGGGTGAAAGTCCCGAATCCACCCGGTAGTGGGAAGGATATAGCCGAAGGCAAGGGTGTCCACCGCGAGGTGGAATCTGAAGGAAGCCGGATGTGGGAACAGACTAACCACGGGCAAACCTCT
>JAFSTX010000055.1 GCA_017445585.1 Lachnospiraceae bacterium | reverse complement strand
TATCATCTGGAGCTTCCCGACTATGCTTCCCTCGAAGCAGACGTGACGGCCAATGCCGAAGCGCTGCTGAAAGAGGCGATCAGTGTGGAAGAGGAAGAGAACCGCATCCCGGATCTGTTGGAGGCAAAGAAGCTTCTTGAAGCACAGGTCGCGGCCCAGGCTGACCAGATGGATTTTTATGAGGACTGTATCGTAGAGATGGCGGAGATCATCTATGCGTAGTATCTCAGAAGCAATCGCCGAGCTGGCGTTTGCCATATATCTGATTTTTGAGAAAGGAGGCGCAGACATGATGGCGATGCTTTTTGCGCAGCGCGTGATCCTCGGAAAGTGCGAGTTCGAGGATGTCCCCGCAAAACTCAAGGCCCAGGTCGCGGATATTCTTATCAACGAGTGCGGCCTGCCGGAGCTCGTCCCCGAAGAATGGGGCGGAACCAAAGGCAAAGACGAGTAAACCATCATGAGGACGAGCCATGAATGAAGCACAAACCATCGAGGAACTCTGCGCGATCGTAGAGATCCAGAACGGGATTATCAAGCGCCTGTCGGCAAGGCTTCAAATGCTCTCGGCGCTCACCATCGAGGAGCACAGGGAGATAGAGAAGACAGAAAAGGAAATAGAATCGCTGATCGGCGTGATCTAAGCTGCCCTTTACCGGGCGGCTTTTTTGATGCTTTTTTCATGGCTCCCTCGCCGGAGGAGGGACGAAATATGAATCCTTTACACCTGTTGTGGATCGTCCCGCTGAGCGCTTTTCTCGGAATGCTCGTGTCGGCTCTCCTGGCCGTCGCGGATGATCCTGAGGATGACGACGGGAAAAGCGAATCTGGACCGCTGACGGAGGACTGAACAATGTATCTGCATGAAATCCTATCGGATATCCGGCTTGCCCTTGCAACGGCGATCTTCTGTGCCGGATGGGCGTTCGTCATCCTCTGGTCGTGGGTCTTCTATCTCATCGGAAAGAAGGGCAGAAGAAAATGAGCAAAACAATGAACATGATTGATATCTCCGGATATCAGGCCGGGCTCGACCTTGAAACGGTCTTCGCCCAAAATCCGATAGACGGCGTCATTGTCAAAAGCACCGAGGGTATCGGCTATGTGAACCGGAACTGTGATCCGTGGGTACAGTGGCTGATCAGGAACAACAAGCCCTGGGGCTTCTATCACTATCTAAACAGCTCTGATCCTGTGGCGGAAGCAAAGCGCTTCGTCCGGGACACCATCAATTACTTTCATGACGGCGTGCCGTGCGCGGACTATGAAGGGCAGATCGTGCAGAGCTTTGGTACGTATTACCTGCGCAGATTCCTTGAGACCGTCTATGCGGAGACTGGCGTCAAATGCCTTGTCTACAGCAACCTGTCCACCATACAGGGAGACGTGAACGGTTTTCGGGCAATCGCAGACGATGGGTATCAATTGTGGCTTGCGCAGTATGCCAACATGTCACCTACGGGCTTTCAGCCGTCACCGTGGCAGCGAGGGTCCTTTGCGCCGTTCGACAAAATCACAATGCATCAGTATTCCTCATGCGGCAGGCTTGCCGGATACTCCGGTGATCTCGACCTGGACATCTTCTACGGCGATATGGACGATTGGAACCGGCTGGCTGGGAAAGCTCCCGAGCCGACACCGGAACCTGTCCCCGATCCGGAGGAAGACTGGCTGCTCGACTGGATTGAATACCTTGAGGAAGAAAAGACTCGTATTCAGGCCAAGATCGACGAGCTGAAAGCGAGGCGTGTATAGTGAGCGAATACATCAAGATCGTCCTCGCATTTCTGTGCGGCGGCGGTGGCCTTGCCCTGATCG
>JAFSTX010000054.1 GCA_017445585.1 Lachnospiraceae bacterium | reverse complement strand
TACTACGGCAAATGAGACCGTCTGCGAGATCTCGCGGGATAAGCCTGCCAGTCTTTCCTCGTCTACCTGCCTGATTTACGCCCGCGGGTTACGGTTGCCGTTTGGACTTCACTGCTTTATGCCAGCTTATCCGCCGCAAACGCCTTATTATCAGGTTTCTGTTCGTCAGGCTACGATTTCGCTATCCATTCTTCTCGCCTACTCCTCGCGAAGTAAACCTTGGGAGTCGCTCTGGGGTTCGTCGGCAACTACGCCCCTTGTGGACTTTCACCACAGACTGACGGCATGCCCGTCATACATAAAAAGCGGAGCAGTCTTTGCAGACTGCTCCGGATTTCCGGAAATACCATCCTTGACCAAGCAAGGGGTTGAGTTTCCAGGGTTTTTAAGCATTTTCTCACCGCAATTATCTCTTGCTGAACTGAGGTGCGCGACGTGCCGCTTTGAGGCCGTACTTCTTGCGCTCCTTCATGCGAGGATCGCGGGTAAGGAAACCTTCCTTTTTAAGGGCGGGACGAAGCTCAGGATCCATGGATGCCAGAGCTCTGGCCAGACCGTGGCGGATAGCGCCTGCCTGTCCGGTGAAGCCGCCGCCGTGGACGTTGACCTTGACGTCGTACTTGCCGTCGAGACCTACGGTCTCAAGGGGCTGGCGAACGATCATCTTGAGAGTCTCAAGTCCGAAATACTCGTCCAGGCTTCTCTTATTTACAGTGATCTCTCCCTTTCCGGGGGTGACATATACACGAGCGATGCTCTTTTTCCTTCTGCCGGTTCCGTAATTTTTAGCAGCCATTTTCATCTACCTCCCATCAGAATGTAAGCGTCTCGGGCTTCTGAGCCTGATGCTCATGCTCAGGTCCGGCGTATACGTGCAGCTTGGTAAGCATCTCGTTGCCAAGCGCGCCCTTGGGAAGCATTCCCTTGACTGCGAACTCAACTGCCTTGGTAGGCTTCTTGGCCATCAGCTCGCGAAGAGTGACCTCCTTGAATCCGCCTACGTACTCGGAATGTCTGCGGTAAAGCTTCTGATCCAGCTTCTTGCCGGTCACTGCTACCTTCGCGGCGTTGACTACGATCACGTAATCTCCGGTATCGACGAAAGGAGTGAACTCGGGCTTGTTCTTGCCTCTCAGGACCTTTGCCACTTCGCTGGCAAGGCGTCCGAGAGTCTGTCCCTCTGCATCAACAACGTACCATTTACGCTCTATTGTTGCAGGATTTGCCATAAAACTCTTCATGGTTTTTCTCCTATTTTATAAAAATAAACTTGCAAGAGCCTTACGGTTAACCCTCCGGGGCATTGGTGAGCTGACCTGCGGCCATAGCAATTGCATATTATAAGCTTTTTTTATCGTGCTTGTCAACCGTTTTTACGCGGTTTTTGCCGATTTTCACGCGTTTTGGCGCCTATGCGTATACCACGCGCCGGGTCTCGCGGCCTACCGGTCCCTCATCTCCCGTTCCGCTTCGCGGGCAATGTCCTTCTTTTTCAGAGTCTCGCGCTTGTCATAAAGCTTTTTGCCCTTTGCCAGGCCGATCTCTACCTTTACCAGGCTCCCCTTAAAGTAGCATTTCGTCGGAACGATGGTATAGCCCTTTTCCGAGGACTTCCCGAGGATCTTGTTTATCTCGTAGCGGTGCAGCAGCAGTCTGCGCTCGCGCAGGGGATCCTTGTTGAAAATATTTCCCTTTTCGTACGGACTGACGTGCATCCCCGCGACGTAGAGGTCCCCGGCGTGCTCGTGGACGTAGGCCTCCTTGAGGCTGCATTTGCCCATGCGCATGGACTTGACCTCGGTACCGGCCAGCTCTATGCCCGCTTCAAAGGTCTCCTCGATGAAGTAATCGTGGAAGGCTTTTTTATTGTTCGCGATTAGTTTTACTGATTCTTTCGCCATATCTGCCTCAAAAACAATACTGCTGGGAGGACAGTCCGCGGCGCAGGTGCCGGGAATACTCCTCCTCAGAGAGTATAAAAGCCCATGGCGCATGCCACGGGCTCTGTAAAGATGCGTACTAAATCACGCCGCAAGCTTCTCAAGGATATTGATAGCCAGCGCGAGGACCATAAAACCTGCGCCGAGGATCCTGGTGATGAAGCGCTTGCGCCCTTCGGGAGTGCGGCTCTGATTGCGGGAGACGTAGCTCTCTCCGGCAGCGCCAGCGATGGCTCCGAGGCCGCCCTCTTTGCCCTCCTGCATCATAATAACTACTATAAGCGCGATGGAGTCGATGACCATCAGCACGGTAAGAATCGTAATCAAAACTTCCATTGGTACTACCTCCTGAAAACAAGCGCATTGTATTGTACATTAAAGAGCACGGAAATGCAAGTACTTTTATTGTATATTTCTGTGTTGTGCGGCATGCTGCGCGACTGCGAAAACAGCTTTTTCCTACAGACTGAGATCAGGCGTGTTGTCCCTCTGGTAAGAGACCCAATTGCCGTTCTCGGTGAGTTCCTCGGAGGCGAGGATGGAGAGCAGCATATCGCTCTGGCCGCGTTCCGAGATCTCGCGGTACATGCGCGAGAAGAATCTCTCCATCCTGACGTGGTCGAGATGGGTGACGGAGAGCGAGAGCCGCCCGTAGTAGCTCGAAACAAAGAGCGTTACAGCGGATATGCTGCCGAGGATTATCTTGAGCACGGTGCGATAGAACTCTGCGTTTCCGATATGGAATACGGGAACAAATATCAGCCCTCCGCACGTCAGTTCAAAAGCCACAGCCGCGATATAAAAGGCAATGCTGACGATAAGCGCCGCTCTGACGATACGCTCGCTTGCAGACAGCTTTCCGGCGGCTTTTTCACCGGCAGACTGATGATAGGAGCGCTGTCCTTCCACCCAGCACGATCTGATATCACGCCGTACCGCGGGCTGAGGGCAGGTATCGACAGCGCACATCGCGGTCATGATCCATGCCGTATCCTCCCGCTGTGCCCACGAAAGGAGCCCGGCCGCAGCCATTCCGCTTCCCGCATAGCGGAGGAAAGCCTGCACCCTCATGCACTCGGCAAGGGCCCGGTACTCTATATATCGTCTGTGGCAGCGGGTCCTTTTCGTATAGCGCATAAGCCCCCAGGATAACGTCAGCATCGCGCCGCAGACCAGGATCATCCATATGGCCTGGAGTTCGTCGTACATCAGAAAAGCGGCTGTGATCACTGTACCGGCAGCGGCCAGCAGCGCTATGGAGCGGCGGGTCCTGCGGGCGTTCGCGCGGCTGAGCGCGGCGGCCGAAAGGTATATTCCTTCCATGCGCTTCAGCTCCGGATCGTCCGCGGCATCTTCCGGCAGGAGCACGCGCTTTGGCGCAGGGAGCTCTGACGCGAGAGCATTGAATTCGTCTGTTTTCCGGAGTATTGCGGTGCAGGCATCCGTATCCCCGTGATATGAGACCATGCCTGCCGCCTGTTCCGTATGTTCTCCCCTCGGAGTGAATACGTGGATCACCCGGGTGTTCCTCGCCGAGCGCATAGAGACGCCTCCCTCAGGATGGTAGCTGCCATCGAGCGCAAAGCCCACCGCCTCAGCGGTGCCGCAGGCAGCGTCCGTTCCGGGACCCCCGTCCCAGAGTGCGAGCAGCACGTGGCAGTGGCCGGCCACGTAGATCCCGGCCTGCCTGAAGAGAAAGTCCCTGGAGGGTCCGCTCTCCGGCACAGCCTCGGTGAAAGGAGTGACAAAGACCTGCACCGCCTCGCCGCAGTGCATCCGCAGCCGCTCTCCCGCTTCGGGAGAAAAGTCACGCTCATACTCCGGCAGTTCCATTGGAAGCGCCGCCTTTATCGATATTCCTAATTCACGCGCTGCGTCTGCGCAGATGAGGTCTCCGCCCTCCGCAAGGCTTGTAAGCATCACAAAGGGCGACGACGGATACCGGGCAGTCAGCTTTTCCAGCTCGCTTTTTACCGCGCTGCGGAGCGCGTCCGTATCCTCCGGACGGAGCTGCCTGTGCCCGGTGACACCTATTACTATCGGGATCGTTTTATCAGATAACTGCATTTTCTCAACCGATAAGCCGATAAGGCTTTTTCACAAACGGTCATTTTTACCGTTTACCATATCTCCAGCTCGAAACCGTACTCCGCTCCGTCCAGTGAACGGATGGCTTCCTCCATGTCCCGATTCACGCATACGCGGCGTAGAACAGGCAGCTCCAGGAGCGGCGTCAGATCGGTGATCTTCGTATCGTCTATAGTGAGCTCTTCCAGCTCCGTCAGATTCTGTATGCCTGCGAGACTCTCTACCGGACAGCCGGATAGATTCAGATATCTCAGGCTCTGCAGCGCGAATGCCGCCGAAGCGTCAGTCAGGCTGCCGCAGTGCTCCACCACAAGGCTTTCCAGATTTCCGAGGGCCTGAACTCCGTTCAGTCCCAAAAGCGGCTCTTCGTACAGTATGAGCTCGCGAAGGCCGGTGAGCGGGGAGAACGTTTCGATACTTTCGACAGTGCCGGGACCGTATTCAAAGGACTCGGTCTCGTCGCTTTCCCAGAAATGCTTTACCGGTATATCTGCCTGCAGCTCATCGGACCACACATCCCAGATATCGAAGCCGCTGCCCGTCATCACCCGATCGCCGACTATGCACAAGCGCTCCACCTTTGAGAGCAGCGCTCCGGGTAGGGTCTCCAGCTCGTCCAGACTGAGCAGCTCCACCTGTACGTCAAAGGGCTCCCAGCTGCCCTCGGGATACAGTATCTCTACGCTGTTATAATTGCCTTTTTCCACCAGCTCACGTGCCTGGTCAGCTACCTGCGGCGGAACCTTAAGCGTGTTGCCGTGAAATTTGCTCAGGGCGGAGATATCGTTAAGCTCGTTAACGTCCGAGAGTTCTATATCACAGTCGGTTTTCTTCAGTGTATCAAAGCAGGACAGCTCCGTCAGTCCCGCTATATTATTCAATACCACTTCGTCCGCGGAGATATCGCTGTAGTCCGGGATGTTCTCCGTAAATGCATTTCTTACTGCCAGGCGTTCCAGATACGCGCCGCTTAGAGCGCTGTAGTCCGTCAGTCTGAAGCAGCCTCTTACTTCTACCTGCAATTTGGCCAGTTTCAGGGAAGTGAGGGCTTCGATACCCGAAAGAGAAGTCATGAGCTGGCAGTCTTCCAGCTCCAGTTTGTCCAGGCGGTAGGGCTTAAGGCCGCCGAGATCCGTCAGGTCTCCGCGCACAATGGTGAGGATCGACGTTATCTCCGGCAGCTGAGACAGATCCACGCCCATGCAGTCGTAGAGCATCAGATTATGTATCTGTGCATCCCTGATGTAGGGCAGCACCGCGGAGAAATCACCGCGCCCCATCATATCGCTGCCACCGGCCGCGCGTCTCGGATTCACGTGGAGATAATCGAATTTTCCGACTGCGGACAGTCCGGAATAATCTCCGATCTCACCGGCAAAGCCAAAGGATATCGCTTCCTGCCTCTGTGCGATCGGGATCAGGAAATCCATATCGTCCAGATCGCAGGAATACAGACCTATGTCGTTCAGGTGCGGCAGCTCCGACAGGAAGCCCGCGTCTGTCACCGCATCCGGATTCCCGTCGCACTGCAGGTGTATGTGCTGCAGATCGGTGCATCCTGCTATTGGAGAATAGTCGGCTATTTCGGGACAATAAAGGATCTCGAGCTCCCGTAACGTATGCAGGTCTCTGAGCGCGGAGATATCACGCAGAGAGTCATTTTCATGCAGGAAGAGACGCCAGGGGGAGAGCCCTTTCAGACATGAGAGATCCGTCAGGGGCAGATCCCCAAAGGTAACGGTCTTCAGAAACGCGCATTCCCCAAGCCTTTCAAAGCCTCCGTTCTCCCAGCGTGCGTGCCACAGCCAGAGGTCGTCGAGCATATGCGGTGCAAAATCGGAGAAATCGCAAAGTACGTCCTGTTCAAACATATCTATCTCGACAGAGCGAAGTGAATCGCAGGAGCTGAAAACTCCGAAGTCGCCGACGGGGGAAAATCGCACCAGTGCCTCACTGATCGAGCTGCCGCGCAGGAACTCAAGTGAGCCGATATCGCAGCTCAGTATCTCGACCCTGTAGAGCTTAGTACATTTCGTCAGATCAGGCAGTGCATCCGCATCGGCTCTCAGCATTACCATACACAGGCGTCCAAGGTTCGGCATAAGCTCCAGAAACTTCAGATCGCTGTACTCGGCAATACTGATCTCGCCGCCGTCCTCATTGCTGTACCAGAGGACGTGACCGTTTTCGTCAAGTGTGGCCAGATCAGACCAGTCGTGATGATCGCCGTCCTCATCTGTATAAAAGGCCATCCGATCTCCGACGATCACGGCTCCATGGACGTGGATCAGATCCTCTTCGGTAAGTCCCTCGGGGATCGCTATTTCGCGCGCGGGAGCCTCGGTATTATCGGTATCACCGCTTCCGGCCGCTGCTTTCCAGATAAAGAAGCCCGCCGCGATCACCAGCACCGCAGCGCCTATGATCAAAAAGAGAGGAAGACGGCTCTTTTTCTCCGGAAATGCCGCGATGATCCTTTCGGCAATGAGGGCCGGCTCACGCCCGGACGAGGGGATAATATTTCTCGAGTAAAGGGCATTTTTTAGACGGTCGGGGACAGGAGCATCATCGAGCTGCAGTGGCAGCACGTCCTGATCTGATGCCGCGACTCGTGAGAGCAGCGCTTCCTGCAGGCCTTCATCCGCGTAAAAGTTCTTTGACAGGACTGCAAGCAGCAGGCCTTTGGGGGCGGAGGCCGGATCCCCGGCGGGACCTGACGTTATGGCTGTGACTCCCTTTGCCGCCAGCTCCTCCAGTACAGGCGATAACGCCTCACCGTCCGCAGCCGCCGAAAGCACCGAAATCTTTCTCTTTTTCATACTCATGATGTTTCTCCTGTGTGACAAAGCACATATCTGCCCGCATTTCCGTCCGAAGCATTCATTTCCGTATTCTCTGATCGATCATCGTATTTCCGGATCATCCGGCGTGAGCAACCCGCGCAGGCCGGTATCCTCATATCGCTATCTCTCCGGATCATCCGGCGTGAGTACCACGCGCCAGCCGACATCATCCGGCCAGGTCAGCGGCAGCATATCGCCGCTCACGCTTACCTCTGCGAGGCTGTCCAGACCAGCCAGAGCGGACAGGTCCCTTACTCCCGTATGTTCCAGATGCAGTACTCGGAGCGAAGGCATGTCCGTCAGAAAACCGATATCATCTATATCACATCCTGCCAGAGACAGTTCTCGCAGGGAAGGAAGTCCGTCGATATATGAAAAGTCGGCGGCCGGCTGATCTATCAGCGCCAGCTTCTCAAGGCGCAGCATGTACGTAAAGAGACTCAGATCCGCGGCTACTCCGGTTATGACGGGCGCTCCGTTCACGCGGCACGTGCCGTCCGGATCAAAAGTCACGGGGTCCAGCGAGTCAGTCACCATATTACCGCACAGGTACAGTTCCTTTATCTCAGCCAGCTGCCAGCGGTACACCGGCTCATCCTGATTGCCCAGAGCCTTCCGGGCTGCTTTTTCCTGCTGGGCATCCGGGAAAGCTATGGCAAATGCTTTTTCCGCGTCGCCGATATCGATCACCGGGACCGATACAGGCTCCTCCGGAGCTTCGGTGACCATAACGGGGACTGTGGGCTGCTCTATGGGCTGCCATACTCCCGTGGCGACAGCCGCCAATGCCCCTGCCGCTCCCGCAAAGAGCAGTATCGAGGCCGCGAGCAGCAGATAGCGCGGGCGAAGCTTTTCCGTCCACGAGTAGTGAAAGCGCCTGCTCACAAATCCCGAGGCCAGTATCGCCGCAGCGCGGGCCTCATTCGTATCCGTCAGCGGTATCACGTCGCCAAGGCTCAGAAGCTCCCTCCACTCAGCCCCCGGTTCGCTCTCATCGAGCCTGACGGTCAGTATCGGCTTCCGCAGACGCGCAGCCGTCCGTATCTCACTGAAGCAGTTCGGCGATGCGAGCGCACGCTCCGAAAGGAAAAATATGACCTTTTCGCAGCTCTGCACGTGCGAAGCGATGTTCGCCGGCCAGTCGCTCCCGGCCGGGATCCCTTCGTCGTACCACAGGCGGTATTTTTGTTCGTGCAGGATGCGGATGGTACCCACCACCTGCTCCGACTGCCTGTGAGCATAGCTTATAAAAAGGAAAGGACGCAAGCCCTCATAAGGTTTGAAAAAATCATTCACGGGGCTCACCTCTGTAAAGCACTATCGTCACTCCGTCCGGCAAAGCCGCCGTACCCGCCTGCCTGTCCGTCCTGCTTTGCTCTGCTACAGCTTCCTGCGGCAGTTCGACCGTCGTCAGCGCGGGCAGAAGCCGCAGGTCGTCCCAACTTGCCGGCAGGCTCCCCATGCGCAGCACGGTAATCTGTCCCGCGCCTTCCTCCGTGATATCAGCGCCCGTCAGAACGTCCTTTACCGCGGAAAGGATTACAGGATCGGAAAATCCGACAAGGTCCTCCGGTTCATGCGCAAACCACCCCAGAAACCTTATCCCGACAAATCCCGTGACAGCGATAAGTACCGCCGCGGCCGTCAGCGCCGCGGCCAGTCTGACGGGAGCGTTGCCGGCCGTCCACAGAGGAGGTTTTTCTCCCATGACTTCCTGAGAAAAACCTTCACTGTGGATGATCGCGCTCTCCAGCTCGTCTTTTTTTCTGTATTTGTATAAGGGGACGTGAGGGACGTCCTCACGAAGTCCCATGGACAGCCGCCTGTCTGTTCCGTCCGGATCCAGACAGACTATCGGGTGGCCGAATTTCTGATTGACCAGCACTGCGCTCTTTGTGTCGGGATCAGCGCAGGCTGCATCCGAGAGATATACGAGCGTCAGAGCCGCTCCCGCCGCCCTCTCCTGCCTGTGGATGAGCTCAGAGCTGCCGCTTGCTTTGCCGCACGCATACCACACCCGGCAGCCGCGGGCAAGCAGCTGCTGCACTGTCTTTCCGATCTTGCCGGTATCTGCCTTTGCAAATGCCAGATACAGATATGGTTCATTGCCTTCGTACGGCGGAGCTTTTTTCAACCAGCTGTTCATGGTACTGTTTCTTGTGATTCGTGTCGCGGCAAAAGCGCGTACACCTCGTCATTTCAATTTATAGATACGAAGCCCGTCAAATTTTTTCAGCAGCACGAGCATGGTGTTGAAGGGTCTCCAGTCCTTATCCTGATCTGATTCTGCCAGCGAAAAATAGTGCTCGCTAATCTCCTCCTCCGTCGGCTCGCCGTCCATAACGAGACGGTGGCGCCGCAGCTGCTCGCGCAGCGCGCCGCCGAGCGGGATCGAATCAGTCCCTTCCCCGTGCACCCAGCCCATGGCATGGTGCTCGCGGATCCATCTCTCGTGCTCGAGAGGGGCGATGATCTCAGCCTGCTCGCCCGAGAATTCCGTAACCGGCATGAAATCCACGGTCCGGTCCGTATAGAAGCAGTCAATGGCGTTCAGATACCTGTCAAAAGACCGCGCGCGGTTTATCCCGGAGAGCTGGTATTCGAGCGAGGCCGAGGCGAATTTCTCCTCGGCTTCCTCCGTCGTAGTACCCTCGGGCATATTCCTCGCGTGCAGAGCCACGGCAAAATCGTACAGATGCAGGAAGCTGCTGCCCGAGAGGTATCCGTGCTTGCGCGAACGGTCGACACGGCAGAGTGCCGCCTCCGCCTCCAGAAGCGACCCATTGAGGTCCACGATCTTTTCGATATCCGTAACGAATCGCGAGGCCTCTCCCGCCATATCGCTGTAGGCTTTGAGCCGCGGCTCTTTGCCCTGCCTGCCGGCCAGGATCCAGGCATCGTATTCTCTGTTATATTCGTCGATCTTGGCCTGATCGTCCTGATCGTAGTAATAGACGGCGCGGATATTTCCGCCGGAAAAATCAAAGTCCACGTCCACGGGGTGCAGCTCCGTGCGCGAGCTGCGGCCGTAGGCTCTGCGGTCCCAGCACTGAAGCTCGTCGCAGAGCATCAGCATCCACGCCAGCGGATGCAGCTCCATGGCAAGCGGAGCCTTGCGTTTTTCCGGATCCTTGTAATACGCGATAGAGAATTTGAACATGCTGTTGTGGATGGCGATGGCCGAGAGCGCGTCGAGATGCATCTGTGAGATACTCTCCGACCCGCCGGCGCTGACAAGCTCGCGCAGGAGCCTGATCGCGCTGAATACCGCGTGGTCCATAAAGTACCCGTAGCGTTCGGGACGCGTGGGTTTGTCCTCCACGACGAAACGGATGTAATCCTCGGAGAAGCCGTAAGACGCTCCGAGGCGTTTTTCGACTGCCCAGGCGAGCAGACCGCTGATGCTGTCAAAACTCCTGCCGGTCAGTTTTTTCAGCCAGACCGTGCTCTCGCTCTCCAGCGCGGTAAACTGCTCCATGCCTCTGTATGCGAGGTACGGACTGTCCACCCCTCTTTTCAGCCCGTCCACCTCAAAGTATGAGAGGATCTCCTCGAAAGGTATCTCAAAAGGGTAGCCTATATCGTGGAAAAGCGCCGTCAGCCCCCAGAATTCGAGGAAAACGCAGGCCGCGCGATCCGGCCCCGGCGTCTCGTCCAGACCATAGAAGCGTTCGAAGCATCTCCTGAAGGTCTCGTTCGTCTCATATATGGCCAGCCCCAGCGCAAAGACGTAGACGGAATGCGAGTAATGATCCCTGTGCTTTATGAGCAGTGAACTGCCGTTCATCTCGTACTCGGAGAGGAGTTCGACCATGTGCTTTGAGTTTCCGTACCTGCCGATGAACATCTCAAGATAGCAGTAATATACTGCATAGGCATCCTCTGCCACACCGGACTCAAAGAAAGACTCCAGTGATTTTTCCAGGCAGAGCCTGTTGAGATCCATTTCCATATTGTAGGGGATCTGCCCGGGCTTGAGGCTTTTTCCGGCCAGTACGCCGCTGCTTTTTTCTTCTTCTTCGACCGCGCGGTCAAAAGAAAGCTCCTCGCACCTCTCGCGGATGAATCTGAGGGCTGACGACTTCAGATCAAAACCTTTTCCGCAAATAAAAAACGGCGGCTGGTAAGGACCCAGATCCATGCCGAATCTGCGTTCATTGACCTGCCGCATTTCTTCGATAGCAGTGTACGCCATGAGTGTCACACTCCTTTCACGTGCCGACTGTCATGACCATATATAACAGGTTCAGTATATCGCAGCCCGGCAGAAAAGGGAAGTGGCAACTGAAGAATATTTATGCCTGCTTTTCCGGGCCATTCCCTCATGTTCTCCAATGTTTTTCTGCTTTCGAAGGCCTCCAACTCCTTAAACAATTCTCACCTTCGGAGCCCGCTAACTACCTAAGTATTTCCTACCTTGGAAAGCCTCCAACTCCTTAAGTATTTCCTATCTTAGAAAACCTCCAACTCCTTAAGTATTTCCCGCAAAAAGCGAAACGATCTATTATACTTACGACTGAAATCGCGCTTTCATCCAAATCAGCCGTAATTATCTTATAGTCCAAAAACACATTACTGCAAAAACACTATCACCCTTTTTTTGCAGTAATTCGAATAAAGCAAAAGTACTGCGATTTCAACGTTTCCCCTTTTTTGCAGTAATTCATAGCAGGCAAAAGTACTGCAATTTCACTATTTTCCGTTTTTTGCAGTAATTCATAGCAGACAAAAGTACTGCAATTTCGCCATTTTCCGTTTTTTGCAGTAATTTCGGCAAAGTAAAAGTACTGCAATTTCGACGTTTTCCCTTTTTTGCAGTAATTCATAGCAGGCAAAAGTACTGCAATTTCACCGTTTTCCGCTTTTTGCAGTAATTCATAGCAAGCAAAAGTACTGCAATTTCGACGTTTTCCCTTTTTTGCAGTAATTTATTACACGTCAGTATATTTGGAAGTTAATCAGCTATGAAACCTCTTTGCAAACGAGCAGTACAAGAAGTGGATTAATGGCAACTTTGAGACTGCTGGCAACTTTGTGGCTGCTTTATAGTTGCTTTGCGGCTGTTTTGAGGCTGCTTTGAGGCTATTTAAAGGTAGCTTAAGACAGTTTACGGTCGGCATAGATGCAAAGATACATGATACTTGCATCATGCAAAACCGCATCCCACTGCGCGCAAATATCGCACCATAACACATGCTAATACCGCGACACGCCGCATGCTAATATCGCGCCACAATCAGGGCAAATTGGCAATTGTGCGGGGGTGGCGTCTGTGCTATACTGTCATTTGCATCGCAACGTACCGAATATGCAGCGACGGATTGCCGCGGCTGCATACCGCAGAGGAGGGGATCACATGAATGCAAAAAAGCTGGCGCTTGACGCTGTCTTTGCGGCCGTATGTGCCGCTCTGGGGTATCTCGCCCTGGATTTTCTGGCTGTAAAAGTTACCTTTGAGAGTCTCCCGGTGTTGACGGGAGCATTGCTTTTTGGGCCGATGCATGGCATGGCGATCGGCGCTGTGGGTACATTTCTGTATCAGCTGCTGCGCTATGGGCTGTCATACACTACCGTACTGTGGATGCTGCCGTACGTGCTCTGCGGACTTGTCGCGGGACTCTGGTCGCGGGCTGCACGTTATAATCCCTCGCGGCGCCATGTCTTTGCGTGTGCGCTGGTCTGCGAACTGATGATAACAGCTCTGAATACCGGTGTGATATACACGGACAGCGTGATATACGGTTACTACACTCCGCAGCTCATACTTGGTGCGCTGGCGCTGCGCATCGGGATCGCCGCGGCAAAAGGCGTTGTCTTTGGGCTCATCCTGCCGGAGATTCTGAAAGGGCTGCGGCACATGATGAAAGCATAAAAAGCTGGGACATATTGTTGACCGAAAGGCACAAATACTGCAAACGCAAGAGTTTGCAGCCCGCAGGCCGAAAGGCACAAAAAATCAGTAAGAGCGACTGCAGGCAGTTAATGCATTCAGCCGAAAGGAATAATATGACCTACGAAGAAACACTTGCATATGTAAATAAACACGGCTGGAGCAAGACAAACTTCGGCCTTTCGAGGACCCGCGAGCTGCTCGCGGCGCTCGGTGATCCACAAAAAAAGCTCCGTTTCGTGCACGTGGCCGGTACAAACGGCAAAGGCTCGACCTGCGCCATGCTAGCCGCCGTACTGCAGAGCGCGGGATACCGCACCGGGCTTTATACCTCGCCCTTTATCCAGGATTTTCGCGAAAGGATGCAGGTCAACGGCACACCCGTCAGCAAAGATCAGTTTGCCGACATAGCCGCACGCATGATAAGGGCTGCTGAGCAGATGGAAGAACACCCGACACATTTTGAGATGGTCACGGCAGTCGCCATGGAGTATTTCTTCGAGCAGGGCTGTGAAATCGTGGTGCTTGAAGTCGGAATGGGCGGCGAATTTGATTCGACGAACGTGATTGACGCGCCGGAAGTGGCCGTCATCACGAACATCGG
Organism: Lachnospiraceae bacterium; assembly: GCA_017445585.1. Taxonomy (GTDB): domain Bacteria; phylum Bacillota; class Clostridia; order Lachnospirales; family Lachnospiraceae; genus UBA3774. The sequence continues at coordinate 6,694 of JAFSTX010000054.1, read as the reverse complement.
GCTTGACCACACCGAATACCTCGGAGACACCGTAGAGAAGATCGCTGCCACAAAAGGCGGAATCATCAAGACGGGCTGCGCGTGTGTATGCTACGACGGCGATCCCGGCGCCGTGTCCGTGATCCGCAGCATCTGCAAAGACCACGGCGTCCCCTGCGTGATCCCTCAGAGCGACACGATCCTTCCGCTTGCAAGTTCACTTGACGGACAGCTTTTTTCATACAAGGGCCGTGAATACTTCCTGAAGCTGCTCGGAGCACATCAGCTCAGCAACGCCGCAGTGGTCCTGGAGATCATCGAGCTGCTCCGCTCCCGCAGATATCGGATTCCGGACGAAGCCATAGCGCAGGGGCTTCGGGCGGTCAAATGGCCGGCGCGTTTTGAAGTGCTCCGCAGAGAGCCGCTTTTCCTGCTGGACGGCGGGCATAATCCTCAATGCGCTGCGGCGCTCGCCGGGTGTCTGGACGAATACCTGCCCGGAACAAAAGTCACCTTCCTCATGGGCATGCTTGCCGACAAGGATTACGTTTCGGTGATGGACACCGTCGCGCCGTATGCGCAGCGCTTCATCTGCATCCGCCCCGACAGCCCCAGAGCGCTGGCCCCGGAGGAGCTGGCCGCACTTGCCCGTGCGCGCGGGATCCCCGCCAAGGCATACGAAGACACCGCCGAGGCGGTCAGGATCTGCAAAGATGAGGTAAGCGGCCCGGTGGTCGCTTTCGGCTCGCTGTACGCGGCCGGCACGATCCGTACACTCATGGGCTTTGCGTCAGGAGAATAATATGCGTCTGAAACATGTAAAAGGCGCCGAAGAGGCGATAGAAAACAGCGGATTTGTAGTGCAGGACCCGGAAAATATGCGCGGCAGGTGGCGCCGCGGCTCCCGCCCATTTGCCGTCGAGATCGGTATGGGCAAAGGGAGCTTTATCACTGGCATGGCAGCAGCGAACCCGGACACGGATTACGCGGGCATTGAGAAATTCTCCAGTGTCCTGATAAAAGCAGTAAAAAAACAGCAGGAGCTTCAACTTCCGAATCTCCTGCTGATACGCGCCGACGCCGAGCATATATGCGAATTCTTCGCGCCTGGAGAAGCCGACGTGATCTACCTGAACTTCTCCGATCCGTGGCCGAAGGACCGGCACGCGAAGCGCCGCCTCACCTCCCCGCAGTTTCTGGAAAGGTATCTCGGCATTCTCGCCCCCGGAGGCAGGATCGAATTCAAGACTGATAACATGCCGCTCTTTGAATACTCAGTGGAATCACTTCAAAGCTCCGGATGGCAGATCACGGCGATTACCCGCGATCTGCATGCGAATCCGGCCATGTGTGAGGGCAATATCATGACAGAATACGAGGAGCGCTTCTCGGCAAAGGGCAATCCCATAGCCAAGCTCATAGCATACCCGCCGCTTGGCACTTCTCCGGTTCGCGATAATCCGCTCCCCACATCTCAGCCGTAAACAAATCTCAGCACTTCTCCGGTTCGCGATAATCCACTCCCCACGTCTCTGCGGTGACAGACGCAATGCGCTGCTCCCTGAGAGGACGGTCGCTCCAGTCCGTGGGTGTCTGTGCGATCGAATTCACCACATCCATTCCTTCGGTCACACGGCCGAAAGCCGCATACTGTCCGTCCAGATGCGGTGCAGCCGCGTGCATGATAAAAAACTGTGAACCCGCAGAATCGGGCGCCATGGTGCGCGCCATGGACAGCACGCCGGGAGTGTGAGCGAGATTATTCGCAAAACCATTCGCAGCGAATTCGCCCCTGATACAATATCCGGGGCCGCCTGTTCCGGTACCGTTCGGGCATCCTCCCTGGATCATAAAGCCTTCGATAACGCGGTGAAAGATTAACCCGTCATAGTAGCCTTTTTTCACGAGACTGAGAAAGTTTCTGACTGTGTTCGGCGCCGTCTCGGGATAGAGCTCTGCCTTCATGACACTTCCGTCTTCCATAGTAATAGTGATGATAGGATTCTGTGACATATCGTTTCTCCTGTGATTTTGATAAGCTTATGATAAATGCTTCACGCCGGGATGTCAAATTTCCTCCCCGCATCCTGCTTACTGTTTCCTTTTTCATTCCATATTATGTGTTTCCCCTCTTCCCGCACATTTCCGATTTTATAAATTATTTTTCCTCTTTACATATACAGCAGTATAAAATATATTTATAATGGATTTGAATTTGGCATATTTTCCGGAGGAAAAAATGACTGTATTTGATTTCATATCGCTCTTTGGGGGATTAGCACTGTTCCTGTACGGAATGCGTATCATGGGAGACGGTCTCAAGAGCCAGTCCACAGGCACCATGAAACGGGTCATGGGACATATGACGGGCAATCCTCTCCTCAGTTTCATTCTCGGTATGCTGGTGACTGCTCTTATCCAAAGTTCCACCGCCACCATAGTTCTGACAGCCGGTCTGGTCTCTGCGGGAGTCCTGACACTTCATCAGTCGCTGGGCATCATTCTCGGCGCTAACGTCGGTACCACGATCACCGCCCAGATCATCAGACTGCTCGATATCGACGGCGGGACTTCCATCCTCCGTCTTTTCAAGCCCTCAACCCTCGCACCCATCGCCGCCATCGTCGGCATACTTTTCATAATGGTGATCAAGGTCAAAAACGCCGGCACCATCGGCACCATCGCCATGGGCTTCGGCATCCTTTTTACCGGCCTTCTTAACATGACCTCTGCTGTCGCACCGCTCTCATCATCCGAGAGCTTTGCCAATCTCTTCGTTACACTTGGCAACCAGCCCATTCTCGGTTTTCTCGCCGGTGCCGGCGTCGCTTTTCTGATACAGAGTTCATCGGCCAGTGTAGGTATCCTGCAGGCCCTCTCCGTCACCGGGCAGCTCTCGCTCGGTTCCATCTACGCTATCCTGCTGGGCATATATCTCGGCGACTGCGTCACTACATCCCTCGTCTGCGGTCTGAGTTCCTCTGCCGATTCGAAGCGCACGGGCATAGTCCACGTCATGTTCAATATCGCCGGCATGCTGCTGATATTTGTCGTTCTTACCATTCTCCGCGCTGCTACAGGTCTCCTGGACAACATCTGGTCCTCTCCCATCACCTCGGGCGGAATAGCAAACACCCATACCATCTTCAAACTCGGCACCGCTCTCCTGCTCCTTCCGGTCTGCGGTATTTTTGAAAAGCTCAGTCACAGAGTCATCAAGGACGCGCCGCCTTCAGAGAAGGAGGCCAGGCTCTCTTCGCAGCTCGCGCTCCTTGATCCCGCTCTATACAGCTCCTGCGCACTCGCGCTTGAATCCGCGCGCAAGACCATATCCACCATGGCTGATCTCTCCCACGACGGCGTAGACGCAGCTCTGGATGTACTCGCCAGCTATGATGCATCCACTATCTCCGAGATAAACGCCAATGAGGATATCATCGATTCGCTGGCCGACCATACAAGCCAGTATCTGGTCGGGCTCTTTCCCAGGATTAAAAGCCCTCACTTTAACGACACTCTGAATTTTTATCTGAAGTGCATCTCCGAATTCGAGCGTATAGGCGACTATGCTGTGAATCTGACCGAAAACGCCACCGAGCTCAAGGAAAAGAAGATAGCTTTTTCCGATTATGCAAAGAACGAACTTGCCGTGATCTGCGAAGCACTGAACGAGGTCATGGATTATGCCAGAGCTGCCTTTGCGGATGATGATATAGCCGCAGCCAGGCGCATCGAGCCCGTGGAGGAGGTCATCGACAATCTGGTTGCCGCCATGCGCGAAAACCATCTTCAGCGCCTTAAGGACGGTACCTGCAGTGCTATCCAGGGAATCATCTTTTCAGATATCCTGATAAATGCGGAGCGCATATCCGACCAGTGCTCAAACATCGGCATCTACGCACTCAGCGAGCACGATCCCGAGATCGCACAAAATCAGCACATCTACAAGCAGAACCTGCATCGGGGCACAAGCGAAGAATACAACGCCCTCTACTCGGAGCGTCAGAAATACTACATGGAAAAATTCAAGGTCTCGCTGTAATACCGATATCATTAAATCAGTATTTGCCCGGTTCCGCGATGCCGCCTGCACGGCTCTCCGTCCCCGGCTTTTTCGTACTCAAAAAGTATCAAAAAAGATTTACACGGCGGCCGCCGCTGCGGTATAATTTTACATCATTTATTATGACTGATGTGCCGTTACCCATCGTTTCATTTTCAATTATCTATAATAAGGAGGTTTGTTATGACAGGTAATGTAAGACCCGAATCGATGACCAGAATCAACACCTTAGAACTGGCTGAAGCTTTCATCGAGGAACAGGTTGCGGAGATCCGCGCGCAGGTAGGCAGCGGCAAGGTGCTGCTCGCGCTCTCGGGCGGCGTTGATTCATCCGTATGCGCCGCGCTCCTTTCCAGGGCAATCGGCAAACAGCTCACCTGTGTACACGTAAATCACGGTCTGCTGCGCAAGGGCGAGCCCGAACAGGTCTGCGAGGTCTTCGGCAAGCAGTTTGACGTAAATCTTGTCTATATTGACGCTGTGGACCGCTTCCTCGACAAGCTTGCCGGGGTCTCCGATCCCGAAACAAAGAGAAAGATCATCGGCAAAGAATTCATCGACGTCTTCGCAGAAGAGGCCGTAAAGCTGGAGGGGATCAGATTCCTTGGACAGGGTACGATATATCCGGATATACTGGAATCAGCTGACGGCATCAAGGCCCATCATAACGTGGGTGGACTTCCCAAGGAGCTGGATTTTGAACTGGTCGAACCCGTCAAGCTACTCTTCAAGGATGAGGTCAGATGCGTGGGTACCGCGCTCGGTCTTCCCGCAAATATGGTCAATCGCCAGCCGTTCCCCGGTCCCGGCCTCGGAGTGCGCTGCACAGGCGCCATCACCCGCGACCGTCTCGAGGCCGTACGCGAGTCCGACGCGATCCTGCGCGAGGAGTTCGCCGCTGCAGGTCTGGCCGGCAAGATATGGCAGTACTTCACCGTAGTTCCGGACTTCAAGTCCACCGGCATCAAGGACGGCAAACGTACCGACGACTGGATGGTAATCATCCGCGCAGTGAACTCCGTAGATGCGACATCGGCCACCGTCGAAGAGGTCCCCTATGAGCTTCTGCTCCGCATCCGCGACAGGATCTTCGCAGAAGTAAAAGGCGTGAACCGCGTTCTCTACGATCTCAGCTGCAAACCCATCGCGACGATCGAATACGAGTAATAACATCGATCTCGGAAACCCTTTATTTATGCGGGTTGCAAGCATATTTGCTTAGTCTATGACAACAAAATGACAACAGTAATCTAAATCTGATTATTCTTAAAGATCGAGTAGGAGGGGGTGATTAACCCCCGTCCTCTCACACCACCGTGCGAACCGTTCGGTACACGGCGGTTTCAATAGTTGACGTGCATTTGCTGGTAGGCATCGGCTAAATCATAGAAGCCCTTGTCTACCAGTATTTCTTTCGATAAAGCTCTGTTGACTGTACTTGTGACTGATGAAAACCAACATCCTCGCCGGCTATTTGCTGCAATGTGCGCATAGTATTCCGGTATACCAAGTCTAATCAGAAACTTCATCCTTGACCGCGGTCTTTTCCACATCTTCCAGATACACATCCGGATTCTGTGATAGAGCCATCCATTCAGCTCCTCAATGTTGTTCTTCATTGCGGCTATGCCGTAATAATTCAGCCATCCACGCATAAACACTCTGATTCTTTTGAGTGCAGGTATCACGCTCTGAACCTGCCTTCGGGAAGAAAGACTTTTCAGTTTGGTTTTCATCTTCTTCCACGACTTCGGGTGGACGCGAATGAATATTCCATTCCCGTTACTTCCCAATGCGAAGCCGAGGTACTTAAAATTTCGAATCGAAAATACGCTCGTTACTCTGCTCTTCTCTCTGTTGACAGTAAGCCTCAGCTTACCTTCAAGGTATGAGATGCTCGATTCGAGCAGCCGTTTCGCTGCCCGCTCACTTCTCGCAAGCAGTACGATGTCATCTGCATAACGCACACATGGTACCCCGCGTTTCTCGTATTCGTGGTCGAATTCGTTGAGGTAGATGTTGGCTAACAGTGGCGACAGATTTCCGCCCTGCGGCGAGCCCATTTCTGTCTCCATTACCACTCCATTCTCCATCACTCCGCTCTTGAGGTATCTCTTGATCATCTGTATGACTCTCTCGTCTTTGATCTCTTCTCTGAGCAGATTCAAAAGCCGCTCATGATTAAGCGTGTCGAAGTATTTGCTTAGGTCGAGAACTACCGCATAGCGGTATCCCTCTTCCGCATATTCCTTGACCCGCTTGATTGCGTCTTTTGCGCTCCGTCCCGGGCGGTAGCCATAGCTACCGTCCGCAAACAGGGGCTCAAATATCGGCATGAGCTTCTGACTGATGGCCTGCTGGATAATACGGTCTGTGACGGTAGGAATACCAAGCTTCCGTATTCCGCCGTCCGGTTTGGGGATCTCGACTCGCCTCACCGGCGACGGCGTGTACTTTCCACGCTCTATCCTTCCGATTAGCTCGTCTTTGTGTTCCCTCAAATATGGTAGCGCCTCTTCGATGGTCATACCATCTATTCCTGGTGCCCCCTTGTTCGCCTTTACTCTCTTGTAGGCCTCATTCAGATTTCCCCTGCTGAGTATCTCTTCAAGGAGCTCCGGCTCTGCACTGCCCCTTTCCTTCCATATCCGG
>JAFSTX010000053.1 GCA_017445585.1 Lachnospiraceae bacterium | reverse complement strand
TTTCCTGATCCGCCGCGGCGTTCAAATCCCCTTTATTTTACGAAAAAGCAGGGCTCATCCGAGCCCTGCTTTTTCGTAACGGAGATGCGGGGATTTGAACCCCGGCACGGCTTGCACCGCCTGCTGGTTTTCGAAACCAGTCCCTTCAGCCACTTGGGTACATCTCCGGGTGCGCCTTTTTAAGGCGCCATGTGATTATATCCTATTCCGTGATAAGATGCAAACGGATTTTTATAAAAAATCATTTCCTGGCTACGCGCCCTGTGGCTGCCAGCAGCTCCGCGGTGAGCACACCGCCGCCGGCCGCCCCGCGCAGCGTATTGTGCGAGAGCCCGGCAAACTTCCAGTCAAAGATATTGTCCTCGCGGAGGCGGCCGGCGCAGACTGCCATGCCCCCTTCGATGTCACGGTCCAGATGGGTCTGAGGCCTGTTGTCCTCCTCAAAGTAGTGTATGAACCTCGCGGGGGCATGAGGCAGTCGGAGCTGCTGGGGCAGCCCTGAGTACTCTGCCCAGGCCTGCAGTATCTCGTCCTTTGAGGGTTTCTTCTCAAAGCTCACCGAGACGGATGCCATATGCCCATCTGTCACCGGTACCCTGTAGCACTGTGCCGAGATCAGCGGCGCTGCAGCGGGCACGATCACTCCGTTCTCGATATGTCCCCAGATACGCAGCGGTTCCTTCTCGCTTTTTTCCTCTTCGCCTCCGATATACGGGATAACATTGTCTATGATCTCGGGCCAGTCCTTAAAGGTCTTTCCGGCTCCCGAGATAGCCTGATACGTAGATACGACGCAGCGCTCCGGACCAAACTGCCTCAGCGCGTGCAGCATGGGAGTATAGCTCTGGATCGAGCAGTTCGGCTTTACTACGATATATCCGTTCTTAGTGCCGAGACGCTTTTTCTGATACTCCAGCACGTCCAGATGCTCCGGATTCAGCTCCGGGATGATCATAGGCACGTCCGGCGTCCAGCGGTGAGCGCTGTTATTTGACACTACAGGCGTTTCTGTCCTCGCGTAGGCCTCTTCTATCGCCCTGATCTCTTCCTTCGTCATATCGACCGCAGAGAAGACCATATCGGCCTTATCTGAGACAGCATCCACGTCCGATACGTCCATTACCGTCATATTCTTTACACACTCGGGCATGGGCTCTGCGAGCTTCCATCTGCCGTCGAGAGCTTCCTCATATGTCCTGCCTGCAGATCTGCTGCTTGCCGCAAGCGCGCTGATCTCGAACCAGGGATGATCAGCCAGAAGCGTTACGAAACGCTGTCCTACCATACCTGTCGCACCGAGTATTCCGACTCTGTATTTTTCCATTTCTTCTCCTCTCCCGGGCGTCTCTTGCTGCCCGATCCGTTCTGTCAGGCAGGGATCCGACTCTGCCCCGCTGTGTCACCCTTCAGCGAAATTTCCTGTATACAGACTGTAGTATTTGCCTTTCTTAGCGATCAGGTCATCGTGCGAGCCTCGCTCTATGATGCGGCCCTTTTCAAGGACCATGATGCAGTCCGCGTCTCTGACCGTAGAGAGCCTGTGGGCGATGACGAAAGTCGTCCTTCCCTTCATCAGACTGTACATGCCCTTCTGTACGAGAGCCTCCGTACGCGTGTCTATCGAGGACGTAGCCTCGTCGAGGATCAGCACAGGCGGATCGGCCACGGCGGCCCTCGTGATCGAGAGCAGCTGTCTCTGTCCCTGCGACAGATTCGCACCGTCACCGGTCAGCATCGTCTGATATCCGTCCGGGAGCCTCCTGATGAAACCGTCGGCATTGCAGAGCTTCGCGGCCGCTATGCACTCCTCGTCGGTCGCATCCAGTCTGCCGTAGCGGATATTGTCCATGACTGTCCCGGTAAAGAGATTCGTCTCCTGGAGCACTATGCCAAGCGACCGTCTGAGGTCAGCCTTTTTGATGTGATTGATATTGATACCGTCGTATCGTATTTTGCCATCGGCGATATCGTAGAAGCGGTTGATCAGATTAGTGATCGTCGTCTTGCCCGCGCCGGTGCTTCCCACAAAAGCTATCTTCTGTCCGGGCGGGGCAAAGAGCTCTATATCGTGCAGGATCGGATGATTCTCGCGGTATTCAAAGTCCACCTCATGGAAGGTCACGTCTCCCTGCAGCTTAATAAGCTCCGTCTCGCCGCTCTCCCAGTTCGGACGCTTCCAGGCCCACAGCCCGGTGCGTTCGCCGGTCTCGACCAGTTCTCCGTTCTCTTCTTTGACCCTTACCAGAGTCACATCGCCTTCGTCCACCTCGGATGGCTCGTCCATGATCTTGAATACTCTGTTCGCTCCTGCCATGGCCAGTACGATACTGTTTATCTGGCCGCTGAGCTGATGTATCGGTCTTGAAAAGCTCCTGTTCAGTCCGAGGAAGGCCACGATAGTGCCCAGCGTCATCCCCGCGCTCTCACCCGAGAGCGCCATCGCGCAGCCCACTACGGCTATCAGCACATAGCTGATATGTCCGAGATTGCCGTTTATGGGCATCAGAATATTCGCGATACCGTGCGCACTCTTGGCCGCGGAGCGGAGCTCTTCGTTCTTCTCCACAAAACCCTCTATATTCTTCTCTTCGTGACAGAAAACTTTGACCACCTTCTGTCCCTGGATCATCTCCTCGATGTAACCGTTCACGGCAGCGATATTTCTCTGCTGAGCGCCAAAATACTGGGCCGAGCGCTTGCCGACGATTCCTGTCACGACGAACGAGACCACTATCATCAGCACGCTCACCAGCGTCAGCATCAGACTCATGCGCACCATACTGATAAAGGTGATCGTGACAGTAAATATCGTGGAGATGAACTCCGGCACCGAACTCGAGATCAGCTGCCGCAGCGTATCCACGTCGTTCGTATACACCGACATGATGCTGCCGTGCTGGTGCGTGTCAAAATACCTGATCGGCAAAGTCTCCATATGCGAGAAGACTCTGTTCCTGATATCGAGCAGCGTGCCGTTGCCGATATTGACCATCAGCCTGTTATATATAAAGCTGGTGACCACGCCCGCGCCGAATATCATTGCAAGCGTCAGCAGGGCTCCCGCCAGAGGGGCAAAGTCAGGGTCCGGGGTCCCCACCAGAGGCAGGATGTAGTCATCGATCAGCGTCTGCTGGAACAACGTACCCTGCAGACTGATATAGGAGGTCGCGAGTATCGCAATGATCACGACGATAAAAGCCACCGCATACCTGCGCATGACAAAACCGAGCACTCTGCCGAGTATCCTGAAGGGATGCTCCACCTTTTCATCTATTTTCATACGGTTTCCGGGTCCGGGCATGTCAGGCCTCCTTTCCGGGCGCCGGCTCATCAAAGTCGCCGCCTCCGCTGGTCTGCGTCTCGTATATCTCGCGGTAGATCCCGCTGCTCTCCATCAGTTCGTCATGAGAACCCACGCCTGATATCGTGCCGTTGTCCATAACTATGATCATATCCGCATCCATCACAGAACTGATGCGCTGCGCGATGATGAGCTTCGTCGTACCGGGGATGGACTCGCGGAAGGACTTCCTGATTCTCGCGTCCGTAGCCGTATCGACAGCGCTCGTGGAATCGTCAAGTATCAGGACTTTTGGATCCTTAAGCAGTGCTCTGGCTATGCACAGCCTCTGCTTCTGTCCGCCGGAGACGTTTGCTCCGCCCTGCTCGATATGGGTCTCATAGCCGTCGGGCATCTGTTCGATGAACTCGTCAGCCGCAGCGGCACGGCACGCAGCCATGCATTCCTCCACAGTGGCGTCCTCTTTGCCCCATCTCAGGTTATCCAGGATGCTCCCGGCAAAGAGTACATTTTTCTGCAGGACTACGGAGACCTTGTTTCTCAGAGTCTCGATATCGTAATCTCTCACGTCCACGCCGCCGACCTTCACTGATCCGCCGCTGACGTCATAGAGGCGGCTGATCAGACTCACAAGGCTGGTCTTGCCGCTGCCGGTGCCGCCGATGATACCTACGGTACTGCCGGAGGGGATATGCAGATCTATATCGCGCAGCACGGGATCGCCGCCACCTTCCTTGTACGAGAAATACACGTCCGTAAAATCGATGCTTCCGTCTGCCACTTCCGTCACGGGTTCGTCCGGATCCGCTATGGCCGGCACCTCGTCCAGCACTTCGACTATACGCCGTCCGCTGGCCAGACTCATGGTCAGCATGACGAATATCGCTACGAGCATCATCAGCGACATGAGGCAGGTCATGATATAGCTGAAGAATGAGGTCAGATTACCGGTAGTCATATCTCCTGCCACGATGAAATTCGCGCCGAACCACGATATCATGATGATCAGCGCATATATGACCAGATTCATCACGGGACCTGCGAGAGCCATGATCTTCTCTGCCCGCACCGAGTAGTCATAGAGGACTCTGGCGGCCTTGTCAAACTTCTCATTCTCGTATTCTTCCCTCACATATGCCTTCACGACGCGTATACCGCTGACGTTCTCCTGGACGTCTGCATTGAGCAGATCGTATTTCTTGAAGACCTGTTCAAAGATCTTCGTGACCTTGCGCATAAAGAATACCAGCACTGACGCCAGCACCACCAGCGCGCCGAGGAAGAACAGGCTGATCCTCACGTTCGTGACGAAGCACATGAACATGGAGCTGATGAGCGTCAGAGGCGCCCGGACAGCCATTCGGATGGACATCTGAAAAGCATTCTGGATATTATTAACGTCAGTGGTAAGGCGCGTGATCAGACCGCCCGTACTAAAGCGGTCGATATTTGCAAAAGAATAGGTCTGGACCTTGCGGAACATGGCGTCGCGCAGATTATAGGCAAAGCCTGTGGATGCATTAGCCGCGAATCTGCCTGCCAGAATGGCAAATGCCAGCGACAGGAAGGCGACTGCCAGCATCAGACCGCCGTACCTGTAAATGGCGCCCATATTGCCCGCGCTCACTCCCTCGTCTATGAGCGAAGCCGTGATATACGGTATCAGCGTCTCCATAAAGACTTCAAGCGCCGCAAAGATCGGCGTCATGACAGCAAATTTTTTGTATTTGCCGATGTGTGATAAAAGCTTCCTGAACATATAACTCCTTCAGCCGTCTCCTGCGCGGCCGTATGAACACCTCACCGCATGTCTGATCAGGCAATGCCAAAAGCCGGGCGGCTCCATGGATCAGAATGCGCAGACAGTATAATCGTCTTCCACCGCGGCAAAGAGCTTCTCTCTCAATTCCTCCGGCGTCCCGCCCTGCATCGTGTGCTTGTCCACGCTGTAGGCGCTGCTGCTGTCCGCCACGAAGTACAGCGCCGAAGCCGTCTCAAAAACCTTGAGCAGTTCTCCGTATCCGATGCTGCGCTTCTCGTGCACCGCGGATCCGCGGGAAACAATCCTGACTGCATCGTCACCGAACTCATACATATGCATCACATCGCGTCTCTCGCCAAGCGAGTTGTAATGAAGCTTTGGCAACAGGAAGTAATAATAGCAGCAAAAAAGGTACGCAACCCATTCGACGCAGAGAAAAGCGGTAATCCACCCTGCGCTCCCCGCAATGGACATGGCCCAGATCAGCGCCGCATTAGTCAGCACGAAGACCACCGTAAAGGCGATCATTTTCTTTTTGGGGTCAGACCTGCGAAAAAGCAGGTATCTCGTCATGAATTTATAGGCTTCCCTCGCAGGAAGACTGCCTGCGGTAATCTGCATAAGCTCCTCCATGGCTGTAATATGGCAAGTATTGTATCAGAAAACCATCTAAAGCAAAAGCCCCCTGATATATCAGAGGGCAAGAGCCTCCTGCCGGATTCGAACCGGCGACCTACGCATTACGAATGCGTCGCTCTACCAGCTGAGCCAAGGAGGCGTTCCGCCGCTTTTTGGCGACGGGTGTAATGATAATGCAAAAAGACATTTTTGTCAATCAAAACATGTGTCAAAAGACGTCCCGGAAGCAAACGTCATCCTTTGGCGGTCTGCGGTCGGTCCAGCCGGATATCAGTCTGCCGCAGACGGGTTCTCCTCCTCCATCGGAAGCAGCCTGGCATTTTCCGCCAGTTTCTTGAGCGTCAGTTCGTTTATCACCGGCTTAAGCAATGTAGAACGCGGCACGGTCTCCTTATAGTAATCATAGTATCCGCTGCCGTAGTAATCGTCCATATACGCGGCGATCTCCTCCTCGGAAGGCTCATATCCGATCTTTTCGCCTATGGCCTGCATGACCACGTCATAGGTGATCTGGGTATGCAAAGTATCAGCCTGCTTTTCCATGATCCCGTCAAAATCCGTCACACCCTGATTAGCGAAGTACTCGTCCAGCGTAATCCCGTACTGAGCGCAGATATATTTGATATACCACTCGAGATATGCTCTCCAGTAGTCCTTTGCGATCTGTGGTTCCTCGCTCATTGTGGAATTCTCTATGACGTAATTGCTCAGATAATTCAGAGTCAGATCCTCTTCGAGGGCAGAAGCGATACCTGCCTTCATCTCGTCGATAGTCTTCCAGCCCATGCTCTCACCGTAATTCTCCTCGACGAAAGCGTCGCTGAGCACGGGAAGCTCCTCTCCGACGATATAATTTATGGTGATATTAAAGACAGCGGGCTTGCCTGCCAGATCGGGATTGTTCGGATAGGGATCGGGGAAAGTGACGTTAATATCGAAATTTTCCCCGGGCTTATGTCCGATCAGCTGATCCAGGAAACCGTCGATATAGCTCGTGACTCCGATGGTGACCTCGGTGCCGTTGCCGCCCGTGCTGCCTCCGGCAAATTCCACGCCGTCCTGACTGCCCACGTAGTCGATATTTACGGTGTCACCGTCCTTAACGGTGCCTTCCATGATCTGTGTCTTTTCAACGTGGCTCGAGAGGATCTGATCTATCTGTTCCTGCACGGCCTCATCGCTGGCGTGATAGCTGTCATAGGGGATCTCGATATTGTCTATATCGGCCAAAGTCACATATGACCCGGCATCCAGATCCTTGTAACGGCCGAAATCATCACAAAAAGCCGAAGCGTCAAAGGGCGCCGACGGGTCATCCTCATTTGTCTCGCTGCTTCCCGCCTCGGAAGAGGGTTCGGATGATGGCTCGCTGACAGCCTCCGAAGAAGCCGGCGTAGTACCTCCGTCCTCCTCAGCACTGCTCAGGCATCCCGTCAGTGCAAATACGAGTGATCCAGCCAGGATCAGAGCTAAAAACTTCTTAAAATAACTCATGATAAAAAACTCCTTTTTTAAGGCTCCGTACATTATAGCAGATACGGAGCCTCCAGTGTATGAAATATTTGTGAAAAAAGCTATTGTCTCCGACGGCTGTCGCTGCGGACAGTTCCTGATTCCTCCTGCTCTCTCTCCTCCCTCCTGGCTCTGCGCCTTCTGCGGCGCTTTGCCGAGGCCAAAAGTCTGAGGATCACATATATGAGCACCAGTACAAGCAGTGCGCACGCTACGATCAGTATGACCTTCAGCAATGTGCCCGGATCCGCGGAATCGTCCCCGGTATCGGGTTCCACGGCAGACTCCGTAATCTCCTCTGACTGCGAAGGCGCCTCCGTCTCAGGCGGTACCTCCACGAGAGATATAGACAGATCCCTGGCAGCTATCTGGCTCTGTCCGTAGTAGAACTCGGCCTTTGCGCTCATGGTATTTTCCGTATCCGCCACGGGAGTGCCCAGATACAGTTCCCAGTCCAGCTCGAACGGTGCCTCCGTGTCCGCGGGCAGCAGCATATTCACACTGTCGTCATATGTGACGTTAGTTACTACACGACCCGTCTCCGCTTCGACCTTTGATTCTATCGCCGAGAAATCCAGCCCGTTCCTGACTGGTTTGAACTCAAACTTGCCAAAGCCGTAATCCAGGAGCTTCTTCGTATCCTGGCAGGCAGTCCCGCTGCCCTGGACCTTCATGACCACGGCTATGAGCTCCCTGTCCCCGTCCACAGCATATGTGACGAGAGTATTGCCCGCAGCCGAGATAAAGCCCGTCTTGCCGGCTACGACACGTTCATCCTTGTATTCCGTATTGCGCATCATCTGGTGGCGCATCTGGCAGTAGAAACCGTCCGGATTCGTCCCGGTGGGGGCGGTGCGGTACGATACGGTGCTGTCAATCTTGAGGAAGGTCTCGTTCTGTATCGCTCCCCACATGATTACCGCCATATCATGCGGAGTCGTCACGTGCTCGGGGTTGGTCAGACCGTGCGGCCAGACGAAATTCGAATTCGTAGCACCCAGCTCCACGGCCTTCTCATTCATCAGGACTGCGAAACCCTCGCGCGAGCCTCCCACATGCTCCGAGAGCGCATAGGCCGCCTCATTGCTCGATGCGAGCATCAGTGCGTAGAGCAGATCCCTGACGCTGAGCTGATCACCCTCTTTCGCTATGTACGAGAAGCCGCCCTCCTCGATATCATAGACGGAATTGTGTGAGAAAGTCACCATCTCGTCCAGATCCGCGTGCTCGATGACGACCAGAGCGGTGAGGATCTTTGTGATGCTCGCCGGGAAGAACTGCTGGTTGCCGCTCTTGCTGTAGAGGACGGCGCCGGAGTTCAGCTCGATGAGATAGGCTCCCTCCGCGTTCAGCTCGGGACCGTCCGGCCATTCGAACTCCGACATATAGTTTACGAGCCGTCTGGACGGCAGTCCTCCCTGAGAGGCGGCGCTGCGCGGCAGCACGCATGCTGCCGTCAGCAAAGCGGCCATCACCAGGGTGATCTTACGGAATAATCTGTTCATAAAAAAATCCGAAACCCCTCTTTATAAAAGCTCTTAATATGCTTTCAGCTCTTTCCAGAAGTTATTATACATCCGATCGACATCCGCGCCAAGGAAATGAAAGATCTCGCAATTGTCCACGAGTTCCTGATCGGGGAAAAGCGCCTGGTTGTCGATCTCCTCGGGGTACTCTTCCTTTATCATCTCTTCCGTGGCAGAATTCGGTGTGGAGTAGCCTACGTACTCATAGGTCATAAAGCCGATCTCCGGACGCAGCATGAAGTCGATCCAGAGCTCCGCGTTTTTCTGGCTCTGGGCGTTCTTGGGAATGACCCAGCAGTCAAACCAGATATTCGAGCCTTCCTCGGGGACCACGTAGACCATATCCTCGTCATCCTCCTGGCAGTAGAGCGCCTCGCCGGAGTAGATCTGGCCTATAGCTGCGGATTCATTCAGCAGGAAATCGCGGATCGCATCGGTCTTGTAGGAATAGACCAGCTCTTTCTGTTTTATCAGAAGATCGGTGGCTTCTCTCATCTCGGCCTCGGAGGTGGTATTGATGGAATAGCCGAGCATACACAGCGGCGCTACGTAGATGTCGCGCAGCGAATCCATCATCATGATCTCATCAAAATATTCTTCCTTCCAGAGGTCGCTCCACTTTGTGATCTCGCCCTCCTCGATCATGCGCGAATTGTACAGGATACCGACGGTTCCCCAGTTGTACGGCACGGAGTATTTGTTGCCCGGGTCAAACTGCTCGGCAAACTGCCTGCAGATATCGTTGACATACTTGAAGTTCGGCACATTATCCAGATTTATCTCAGAGAGATAGCCGTTCTTCCAGAGCTTTTCCACGGTATATTCGCTCGCGCAGACCACATCGTATTTTACCGAACCGCTGCTGATGACAGGGTACATCTCTTCGTTTGTGTCAAATACGTCGTAGACGACGGTAAGACCCGTCTCCTCCTCGAACATGTCTATGACGTCGGGATCGATATAGGTGCCGTAATTGTATACATAGAGGTAATTGCTGTCTCTCTCCTCTCCTTCTTCTACAGGCGCGGCACAGGCACAGACCAGAAGGCTTAAGGCAAGTATCAGACACATCAGTGATCTTTTTTTCATAAAATCTCCTCCCTTCAGCTCTCGGCCTTGCGGCGGGCTTTCACAGTAGCGCTCTTGCCGCTGATCACGTTCGATGCGATCAGCAGGATGAATACCACGACAAATACGATGGTGGAAAGTGCGTAGACCGTAGGCCTGATGCCTATCCTGACCTGACCGTAGATCATTGTGGAGAGCGTGTTTATACCGGCTCCGCGTGTGAAATGCGTTACGATAAAGTCATCCACGGACATTGTAAAGGCCATAAGAAAGCCCGAGAAGATACCCGAGCGAAGCTCAGGCAGGACGACCTTGAAAAAGGCCACCCAGGGCGTCGCGCCAAGATCCAGAGCTGCCTCATAGTGTGTCATCCCAAGCTGTCTGACCTTCGGACGGACGCTCAGCACCACGTACGGGATACAGAACGTGATATGCGCCAGAATGACCGTGCCCATACTGAGCGTAATGCCGAATGCGACGAACATCAGCATCAGAGACAGGCCGGTGACGATATCTGCGTTCAGCAGGGGGATGTTGTTCAGCGCAAGGAAGACGCTGCGCATCTTGCTGTTCAGTCTGGGAAGCGCCAGACAGAACAATGTGCCTATGACCGTGGAGACTACCGCCGATACAAGGGCGATGATCACGGTGTTTTTCAGGGCATCCATTATGTCCTCGTCCGCAAACATATCCTCATACCAGTGGAGCGAGAAGCCCGTCCACTTGCCCATGGTCCTGCCTTCGTTAAATGACAGCACCATCAGGGTCAGTATCGGAGCATACAGAAAGAGGATGATGACGGCCATATAGACCTTTTTAAGGACAGAATGCTTTTTCATGCCAGACCCTCCCCTTTCTTGTCAAATTTGGCTATAAAAGCCATGCTCACGAGAATGAATATCATCATGACTATCGACAGGCCGGCTCCGAGATTCCAGTTATCTCCGACCGTGAATTCCTGTTCGATGATGTTACCGATGAGCAGTATCTTGCCTCCGCCGAGCATATTGGAGATGACAAAGGTCGTCAGTGCGGGGACAAAAACCATAGTGATGCCGCTGACGATTCCGGGAACGCTGAGCGGGAGCAGTACTTTCGTAATGACCTGCGCCTTGCTTGCTCCAAGGTCATAGGCCGCCTCTGTCAGAGAATTGGGGACCTTGGAAAGAACGTTGTTTATAGGCAGCAGCATAAAGGGCAGGAAGTCATAGACCATGCCCATGATGATAGCTCCGGGAGTATTGATAAGCCTTGCTTTTGGCAGGCCGATCCAGCTCAGTATTCCGTTGATAACCCCGCCTTTTTCAAGCAGTACCTGCCATGCCATCGTCCTGAGCAGGAAGTTGACCCACATGGGAAGGAGGAAAATAAATACTATCACGCCCTTTGCGCGCTTTACATTTCTCAGAATAAGCGCTATCGGGTATGAAAGGAGCAGGCAGACTACCGTGCAGGCTGCCGAGTAGAGAAGCGACTTCCAGAGAGCTCTGAGATTGCCCGGTTCGAATATCGCGAGGATATTCTGCAAGGTCCAGGTTCCGCTCTCATCCGTGAGGCCGTAATAGAACATCATGGCCAGAGGGATCAGCGTCCCTCCGATGATCCAGATGATGTACGGCGCGGTGAACGATCTTTTATTCATCGAGCTTTATGGCCTCCTCGTCCTCTGATGCGGGCTTATTCATGATCTGGATATTGAAGGGATCGACGCTGATGCTAACCTCCTCGCCGACGGGATGGCCTACCGTGCTCTGTACGAGCCACTCAAAGCCTCCTGCCATGACCTCCATCTCATAGTGCACACCCTTGAATATGATATGCGTAACTCTGCCGTCCATGCGTCCCTCGCCGGGTTTGCCCAGGATCACGTCCTCCGGACGGATCACCACGTCCACAGGCGTATTCGTTCCGAAGCCGCTGTCCACGCAATCGAATCTGACGCCGAGTATATCCACCAGCTTATCCTGTACCATGAAGCCGGGGATGATGTTGGAATCGCCTATAAACGCCGCGACAAAGGCGTTTTCGGGCTCGTTGTAGATGCTCTCGGGGGTACCCATCTGCTGGATGTATCCCTGGTTCATGACAACGACCGTATCGGACATGGTCAAAGCCTCCTCCTGATCGTGAGTTACGTAGATGAATGTGATGCCGAGCTCGTTCTTGAGCCTGATCAGCTCGTACTGCATCTCCTGCCTGAGCTTGAGATCGAGCGCTCCAAGCGGCTCGTCGAGGAGCAGAAGCTTGGGCTCGTTGACGATAGCACGCGCGATGGCGACACGCTGCTGCTGACCTCCCGAGATGGAATCTACCGAGCGGTCCGCAAAATCTTCCATGTTCACGAGCTTGAGCGCGTATTTGATCTTATCGTCGATGTACTGCTTCGATTTCTTGCTGATACGCAGCCCGAAGGCAATGTTTTCGGCGATCGTCATATTCGGGAAAAGCGCGTATTTCTGGAATACTGTATTGAGGTTTCTGTGATTCGGGGGAGTATTGGTGATATCACGGCCTTCAAACAGCACCCTGCCGGAATCCGGCATCTCAAATCCGCCGATGATCCTGAGCGTAGTCGTCTTGCCGCAGCCCGAAGGCCCAAGCAGTGTGACAAACTCATTCTCGTGGATCGTGAGGCTCAGATCGTCGATGATAAGTTTGCTTCCGTAGCTTTTGGAGATGTGCTCCAGTTCAACCAGAGTTGAGCTCATGTAATTGTCCCCCTTTGTTCTCTTATACTCTTATGTGCTTTGCACGTGCACTTTGCTGATAATACGCTCAAGGCACGTCAAAGCACTATAATATACCTCGTAAAAAGATCTCTATGCCGATAACGATCAGCACTGTTCCTCCGAGGATGTCCGCTCCCTTCTCGAGCCTTGTGCCTATCCGCATGCCGATATAGAGTCCTATACGGCAGATGATGAGCGTTACAAAACCTATGATCATAGCTGATATCACGGCCTCATGCAGCGCGTATCCTGAGACGGTAAAGCCCACCGAGAGCGCGTCTATAGAGGTGGCTATACCCTGTGTCAGCAGCGCAGCCGCAGAAACAGACCGGTAAGTATCCTCACTTCCGCCGCGGATACCTTTGACCAGCATCCGTATTCCGAGATACAGAAGCAGCACCAGCGCGATATAAGGCACCCACTGCTGAAATCCCGTGATAAAGCCCACAGCCGTCCTGACCAGCGCATATCCTATGAGGGGCATTAACGTCTGAAAGACAGCGAACGTGCCCGCTATGAGCATCATCCTGCTGCCTTTCATCCCGCGCTCGTGCAGGCCGTCCGCCATGGACACCGAAAAGGCGTCCATAGCCAGGCCCACACCGAGCAATATGCTGTTTAAGATCAGAACAAGCAAGCGGAAAAGTCCTCCGTAAAACAAATAGTTTGCAATATACTCTTTTTGAGCAGTGATACCGGCGCACACTTACGCTGGCGGCGAACCTTTTGCTTCAGTCACCTTTCTCACGCGGCTGTATGCACATTTTTTGATAAACCGGTATGCTCAGCTCGTGGTGACGGGAGTCGGTCTTCTCCGGTCAAAGATGGCATTCACATCAAGACCGAGCTTAGAGAGAGCGGTGTTATTGCCGTCGAGCTGTCTCCACATCAGATAACCGTCGATATCGATACGAGACTGGCGGATATAGCTGCTGCGGAACTGATTCCAGTAATAGCTGACTCCGTCCACTCCGCAGAACACTCCGAAGCCCTGGCTCTTGAGGTAGGCGTACTTTTCGTTCGCGCTCGTATAGTCCTCTCCTCCTCCGATATCCGATCCGTGAGGGAATACAAATATGTCGGTAGGTCCGACGATGCTGCCGACCCTCTCCAGCCACCAGCTGGTATCGGTCTTAAGCCAATCAAGGCTCTTCTGGTCGCAGTGACGATGTCCCCAGGTATGGCTTGCGAATTCGAAGCCGTTGTCCCGGAGGGCCTGTGCCATGACCTTTGCTTCAGCAATATAATCATCAAGCTTGGAGCGCTGGCACCACGGATTGGCATCGAGCCAGGCTTTTTCATCAGACGTCGCATTATCAAACATGCGGTACTCTGTACGGTATCCGAACACGCCGTTATAGCCGGTGAGGGCAAGCGTACCCTTGTGTCCATGCCACGCGAAATCCGGGTGCTCCCTGCAGAAATCGATCAGGATCGGGATGTGATCATAGTTGCCCATGGTCGTATTGCCGTTCTTGTCGGTATACTCGCACTTGATGTCTCCGTTTTCATCAAAGACCATGCGGTCGGCCATGCCCCAGTCCATATACTGGCAGTAGTAAGCTGTATCGTCATAAGAGAATACGACGGCTTTTTTGCCGGCAGGGAGCTTTACCGATGTATTGGGCGCGTAATTTCCGCTGCTGTCCTTCTGGTAGATATCGCTGATATTGATGATGACGTAGTTATTGTCGTAGAGCTGCTGAATGCACTTCTCGAACTCTTCTATGGTGACCATCCAGGCGTTATAGCCGTTCATCAGGGACTTGTTATGATACGACGCGAAGCACCTGTCGAAATCGACGATCAGCGTATGGAAGAATACGTGCGGCACCTGGGTCATATCCACCTGCACGCACGCAGCCGAAGCAGCCGTAAATTCGTCCACGAGCGCCTTCGCCGCGGCGTCGTTCTCATAGCCGGACTGTGACTGGAGCAGCGCAATGGCTCCGTCATAGTCGTACTGAGCGGCGAGGACTTTTGCCTTTGCAATCTGATCCGCATCCAGTGAAGAAGGGATCTCCTGTGTCCCGGGCTCATCCGTGCCGTCGATCACCGGTTCGGTGCTCTGAGCTTCGGCCGTCTGCGCGTCCTGCGAGGCCTGAGTCTGCCCGCCGTCACCTTTGCCTTTGAACAGATAAACGGCCAGCAGCACGATCAGTGCCACCAGCAGTATCACAAAAGCGCCGACAGCGATCCTGCGGATCATAAGCTGACGGCGGCGTTTTCTCTTTCTTGCGTTGCGAAGGGAACTGCCCTCTCTCGTATAATAATCGCTCAAGATCTGCCTCCTTAAAATCAATGAATGTACTATATCATAAAACTGCAAAAAAACAAGTGATAATACTTTAATTCTTTCGCCCGGTCGCGATTACTGCAAAATGGCGGCTTTGCCGTTTTTGCAGTACTTTTACTTGCCTCGGATTACTGCAAAATGGCGGCTTCGCCGTTTTTGCAGTACTTTTACTTGCCCCGGATTACTGCAAAATGGCGGCTTCGCCGTTTTTGCAGTACTTTTAACTACCCCGGATTACTGCAAAATGGCGGCTTTGCCGTTTTTGCAGTACTTTTAACTGCCTCGGATTACTGCAAAATGGCGGCTTTGCCGTTTTTGCAGTACTTTTACCCGCCTCGGATTACTGCAAAATGGCGGCTTTGCCGTTTTTGCAGTACTTTTACTTGCCTCGGATTACTGCAAAATGGCGGTTTCGCCGTTTTTGCAGTACTTTTACTTGCCTCGGATTACTGCAAAATGGCGGCTTCGCCGTTTTTGCAGTACTTTTACTTGCCCCGGATTACTGCAAAATGGC